>NZ_MWJN01000080.1:0-41728 GCF_002027145.1 Microbispora sp. GKU 823
CGCCGGCGTCGAGCAGTTCGCCGATGAACGTGCGGCGGAAGTCGTGCGGCGTACGGGGGGACGCCCCGGCGGCGGCCAGGCGCCGGGAGACGATGTCGGCGATGGCCTGGCCGGTCATGTGGGCCGGCCGCAGCCGCCCGCCCTTGTTGATGGGACAGAACAGGGGGCCCGTCGCCCGGCCGCGTACGGCGAGCCAGAGGTCGAGGCGTTCGACGGCCTCCGCGGTCAGGTAGACCAGTCGTTCCTTGTCGCCCTTGCCCCGCACCCGCAGGGAGCGCGCGTGGGGATCGAAGTCGGCCAGGGTGAGCCCGGCGATCTCGGCGCGGCGGCAGCCGGTGGAGTAGAGCGCCGCCAGCATCGCGCCGTCACGACGGCCGGCGGGGGAGTGGTCGCCGTCGCACACCTCCAGCGCGGCCGCCAGCGCCTCGGCCTCGACGTGCCGTCCCGCCGGGACGCGGGTGTGCTTGTAGGCGGGCAGGTCGGCGGCCCGCTGGTAGTCCTCGCCGCTCATCAGGCCCAGCCGCCACGCCTCCTTCAGCACGCGGCGCAGGGCGACCAGGTGTTTGTTGACGTGGGCGGGCGACCAGCCCTGCTCCCGCATCAGCGTGCGCAGGCGGATGGTGTGCTCGTAGCGGAGCAGTTCCCAGGGCTGACCGGCGCCGGTCGCCGCCGGGTCTCCGGTGATGAGGCGGGCGATGCGGTCGAGGCAGCCCTTCATCGTGCGCTTGGACTCGGGGCTCTGCAGCGCGTCGAGATACACCCGGTAGGGGTCGCGCTCGGGCCGTGCCGGGGTGTTCCGCTCGGGGACGGCGGGGGTGTTCATCGCCTCGATCCTACTATGAATCTACATTGTAAAGGCGCCCGACTAGTTGTAAGATCATTTAAGTCACCGACAAACCCTCGACGACAACGCGAAGGCCGTACGTCCCGCGTCCGGAGCAGTCGCTGAGGTCTGTCAGGGCAGTTGGGCGCGCACCCATCGAGGGTCGGGGTTGACGTGCGGCCTGCCCGCCACGACCACGGTCGGCACCGTCTCGTCGCCGCCGGTGGCGGCCCGGACCGCCGCGGCGCCGTCCGGGTCGCGCCAGATGTCGACCCAGTGCATCCGGTGGGCGTGACGTCCGAGCCGCGTGCGCAGGCGCAGGCAGTAGCGGCAGCCGGGGCGCCAGTAGACGATCGGGCGGCCGTCGGCCTCGCTGCGGCGCAGCGCCTCCGCCGCACTGACGGACCTCGGGAAGGCGAGGGGCGACAGCAGTGCGGCGGCCAGCAGGAAGATCAGGAGCAGCGTGACGGCGGCGCCCGGCAACCCCTGGGTGACCTTCCTGGCCGCCGCGGCGAGCCCGACGGCCAGGAAGAGGATCGGCAGCATCCATCGGCGCAGCATGGCGGTCACGCTAGCGCACCGGCCCGCGGTGCCGGCGGCTCGAGGTTTCCTGGTACGTCGACGTCCGCGTGCTGTACTACCGGACGGATCTGGCCGAGAAGGCCGGCTGGAAGAAGGCCCCCGCCACCTGGGACGAACTGCGGCAGATGGCCAAGGACATGCAGCGGAAGGCCGGGGCGAAGTGGGGCATCCGCCTGCCCGCGGGCACGACCGGATCGTTCCTGTCCACCCTGTGGATGCCGTGGTCGAACGGCGCCGAGCTGTTGAACGCCGGCCAGTCCGCGTGGACGCTCGACACACCGCAGTTCGCCGGAGCCTACGAATACCTGGCGTCGTACTTCACGGAGGGCATCGCCGACCCGAACGTGGACACGGCCACCGCCGCGGAGGTGAAGGACTTCCTGTCGGGCGCGACGCCCATGGTGGTCGACGGCCCGTATCTGCGCAGCGTCATCGCCACGGCCGCCGGGAAGCAGTTCGCGAGCAAGTACGCGACCGCGCCGCTGCCGAAGAAGGAGAGCTCGATCTCGTTCGTCGGAGGGTCGAACCTGGTGGTCTTCAAGGCGGCCAAGAACCCCGATTCCGCCTGGAAGCTGGTGCAGTGGCTGAGCCAGGCGCAGACGCAGGCGGCCTGGTACGCGGCCAGCGGTGACCTGCCCGCCGTGCGGAGCGCGTGGCAGGATCAGGCGCTGGCTTCGGACCCGACGCTCGCGGCGTTCGGCGAGCAGCTCACGACCGCCAAGGCGCCGCCGCAGATCGTCTCCTTCGACAAGGTCGGCGCCGCCGGCGACTCCGCGATCGAGAAGATCGTCAAGGGCGGGGTGAGCGTGGCCGACGCGCTGCGGGAACTCCAGCAGCGGGCCGACGCCATCGGAGAGTCCTGAGTCGTGTCGAGATCCGCACTCGTGGCAACGCCTGCGCGGGCGCGTACGTCCGGTGACGTGCGCGCCCGTCCGGGAGGACCCGGCTCCGCGCGCCGGCGCCGGCAGACCGTGATCGCCTGGATGTTCGCCGCACCGTTCGTCGTCGTCTTCGCGGTGTTCATGATCCTGCCGATCGTCGGCTCGCTCGGCTTCTCCTTCACGGACATGACCGCCCGGGACATCCAGACGCCGTTCAGCGTGGACTTCGTCGGGTTCCGGCAGTACGCCGACGTGCTCACCGACCCGGAGTTCCTGAACGCGGCACGCGTGACGGTGTTGTTCGTGCTCGTCGGCATCCCCGTCACCGTGGGGCTCGGACTGGCGCTGGCGCTCGCGCTCAACTCGGGGATCCGGCGATTCAGGCCGATCTACCGCCTCGGCTTCTACGCGCCGGTGGTGACGAGCGTGGTCGCCGTCTCGGTCATCTGGCGTTACATCCTCGCCCGTGACGGACTGCTGAACATGCTCCTCGCGGTGGTCGGCGTCCAGGGTCCCGACTGGCTGAACAGCACCACCTGGGCGTTGCCCTCGCTGATCGTGATGGCCGCCTGGCGCAACACCGGAACGCTGATGGTGGTCTTCCTGGCGGGCCTGCAGGGCATTCCGGCCGACATCACGGAGGCGGCGGCGATGGACGGCGCCGGGGTGTGGCGTCGCCTGCGCAGCGTCACGCTCCCGCTGCTGCGCCCCACGATGCTCCTGGGCGGCGTCCTCATCTCGGTCGGCTATCTGCAGTTCTTCGAGGAGGCCTACGTGATGACGCAGGGCGGGCCGCTCGACTCCACCTTCTCCATGACCTACTACACGTTCAACACCTTCGGCTTCGGCGACCTCGCCAAGGCGTCGGCGGCGAGTTACATCATGTTCGTCGTCATCGCCGTGGTCAGCGCCGTGCAGTTCCGTGCGCTCAGGAGAACCACATGACCCGCACGACCGGACGGGCCCGGCCGAAGCTCCTGTCGGCGCGACCGCTCGGCTACGTGGTGCTGACCGCCGGCCTTGTGGTGTGGCTCATGCCGTTCGCCTGGATGGTGCTGGGCTCGTTCAAGACGCAGGACGAGATCTTCGCCGATCCTCCGACGTGGTGGCCGCAGTCTCCCACCGGCGGGAACTTCGCCCGGTGGCTCACGCAGCTGCACTTCGGCACGTACTTCACCAACAGTCTCGTCGTCGCGGTGCTCACGGTGCTGGGCAACCTGCTGTTCTGCTCGATGGTCGGCTACGCCCTCGCCAAGATGGACTTCGCCGGCAAACGGATCCTGCTCGGCGTCGTGCTGGTGACCATCATGGTGCCGGGCGTCGTGACCTTCGTTCCGCTCTTCGTGATCGTCGCGAAGATGGGGATCCTCAACTCGTACGGCGCGCTCGTGCTGCCGTTCCTCACCCAGCCGGTCGGCGTCTTCCTGATGCGCCAGTTCATGCTCGACATCCCCGACTCCCTGATGGAGGCCGCGCGCATCGACGGCGCGTCGGAGCTGAGGATCTTCATCCGTATCGTGATGCCGTTGTGCGGCCCCGCGCTGGCGACGCTCGGCATCCTCACCTTCCTCGGCTCGTGGAACAACTTCCTGTGGCCGCTCGTGGCCAGCCAGTCCGAGTCGATGTACACACTGCCGGTCGCGCTCTCGCTCTACTCCACGGGCCAGTACTCGACCGACTACGGCACGCTGCTGGCCGGCGCCGTCCTGATCATCACGCCGATCCTCGCGCTCTTCGTGTTCCTGCAGCGCTACTTCGTGCAAGGCATCGCCACGGTAGGGCTCAAATGACGGCACCGCAGACGCAGACGACCGCAACAGAAGGAGCAGACGTAGTGAATTCGCACGACCTGGCCTTCCCCGACGGGTTTCTTTGGGGGGCGTCGACGGCGGCGCACCAGGTTGAGGGGAACAACGTGGGAAGCGACTTCTGGCAGGCGGAGAACGACGGGACGTGGGGTCTGCCCGATCGGTCGGGCGACGCCTGCGACAGCTACCACCGCTGGGCCGAAGACCTCGACATCGTGCAGAGCCTCGGGCTCAACGCCTACCGGTTCAGCATCGAGTGGGCGCGGGTGGTCCCCACACCCGGTCATCCCTCGCTGGCGGTGTTGCACCACTACCGCCGGATCATCGAAGGCTGTGGGCAGCGGGGCCTGACGCCGGTCGTCACGCTTCATCACTTCACGAGCCCCGCGTGGCTGAGGGACGAGGGAGGCTGGACGTCCGCGGGGGCGATCGCGCGCTTCACCGAGTACGTCCGCGCGGTGCTGCCGATCCTCGACGGCGTGCCCTGGGTCTGCACGATCAACGAGCCCAACATGCTCGCATGGACGACCGCGCGGCGTGCGCACGGGATCGGCGGCTCCGCCCCCTCCTTCGTCCCGCCGGATCCCGAGGTGACGCTCGCGCTGGCACGCGCGCACGCGGAGGCCCGGGAGTTGCTGGCGTCCGTGCCCGGGGTCAGGTCGGGGTGGACGGTGGCGAACCAGAACGTGCAGGACCACGGCGCCGGCGCGACCGCACGGCCGAGATGTCGTATCTGATCGACGACCAGTACATCGACGTGGCGAAGGGGGACGACTTCGTGGGCGTGCAGGCCTACAGCCGGCTCCGGGTGGGGGAGCAGGGGGTCATCGCCCCCGGTCCGGCCGACAGGCGCACGATGACGGGCTGGGAGTACTATCCCCGCGCGCTGGAGGACGCGGTCCGTCATACCGCCGCGCGCCTTGGAGGGTCGACGCCGTTGCTGGTGACCGAGAACGGCATCGCGACCGGCGACGACGACGAACGGATCGAGTACACGGGCGAGGCCCTGACGGGCCTGGCCCGCGCGATGGCCGACGGCGTCGACGTGCGGGGGTATCTGCACTGGTCGCTGCTGGACAACTTCGAGTGGGGCTCGTGGGAACCCACCTTCGGTCTTGTCGCGGTGGACCGGACGACCTTCCGGCGGACGGTCAAGCCCAGCGCGCGGTGGTTCGGGCGGCTCGTGCAGAACCCCGTCACGACGCTCGGCCGGGAGGCCGCGTCGTGACGCGGACCGCCGGGGCCGCGGTGAGGGCCGCGGTGAGGCCCGCGCTGGTGCCGTGGCCGTACGCGGTCGCGCTCGACGACGCGACGACGACGGTCCTGGACCCCGGCCGCGTCGTGATCGAGGCGGAGGACGCGCTGCGCGAGGTCGGCGAGTGGCTCGAAGGCGAGTTCGCCCGCCTCGCCGGCCGGCCGGGCGGCGACCACGCGGACGATCCACCGCCGCTGCGCGTCGTCCTGCTGATCGGGGAGGCTCCCCGCGATGTGCCGCCGGCGGGCGGGGTCGCGCCCGACGAGGTCGCGCAGGACGAGCGGCACACCGTGACGATCGCTCCCGGCGAGGTGACGGTGACCGGAGCGTGCCCCCGGGCGGTCCTGCGGGGCGCCGCGACGCTGGTGCAGCTGGCGGAGTGCGCCGACGGACGGCTGCCGACGGGGCGGATCGCGGACGGGCCCGGCCTGGCGTGGCGCGGCCTGATGCTCGACGTCGTGCGACACCCGTTCCGCCTGGAGGAGATCCGCCGCGTCATCGACCTGCTGACGCGGTACAAGCTCAACGTTCTGCACCTTCATCTCACCGACACCGAGGGCTGGAGGCTGGAGTCCGCGTCCTGGCCGAGGTTGAACGCGACGTCGCCGGGCGAGTTGATCACATGGCGCGATCTGGACGCGTTGGCGGCGTTCGCCGCGGCGCGCGGGGTGACGATCGTGCCCGAGATCGACCTTCCCGGGCACTGCCTGGCGGCGGTTCGCGCCTATCCGCAGCTCACCGATGGCGGGATCGCCTCCCGGCTGGGATATGTGGACCCGTCCGTACCGGGGGCCGAGGCGTTCCTGGAAGAGACGGTCAGCGAGTTCGCGCGTGCGTCCCGCGGCCGTTTCGTCCACGTCGGCGGCGACGAACCCTTCGGGATGCCGCACGAGGCCTACGCTCGTGCGGTCGGCGCCACCGTACGTGCCGCGCACCGGGCCGGGAGGCGGGTCGTCGCGTGGCAGGAGACCGTGCGGAGCGGCGCCCTCGGCGAGGGGGACATCCTGCAGCTGTGGATCGGTGCGGAGACGAGCATCGACGCCGACGCCAAGAAGGCCGGGTTGCCTGAGGCCGCCCACCCGTTCGTCGACCAGATGGTCGCCTTGTTCGCCCTCGCGCCCTCCGACGGCCCCGCCGCCGCGGCGGCCGGACTGCCGGTGCTCGTCTCCTCCAGCGACGTGCTGTATCTCGACCGGCCGTACGCGGAGGCGGCCGACGACGCCGAGGGGGAGGCGCGCCGGGCCCGGCTCGGGTTCCGCGACTATCCGCCGAAGACTCTCCGTGAGATGTTCGACTGGTCTCCGCGGTCGCTGGTCGCGGGGCTCGACGTGCGGATCGCCGGTGTGGAGGCCGCGATCTGGTCGGAGACCATCGAGGACTTCGACGATCTGGCGTTCTTGCTGCTTCCCCGTCTCCCGGGTGCGGCGGAACGGGCATGGACGCGAGAGCGGACGAGCTGGGAGGATCACCGGGCGCGGCTGGACCCGCATGCCGAGGTGTGGCGGGCGACCGGATGGGGCGCGGCGTTCCGGCCCGCCACGTGCGGTGTGCGCCCTTCCCCGACCGTCGCTCCGGCACCGACCACCTTTACGACACCGGGCGCTCCCTCATCCCTCCTGAACGCAGAGGCCGGCACATGAACCTCTCCCACGACCTCACCCTGGCCGAGAAGGCGTCGCTGACCTCGGGGAGCAGCACCTGGCAGACCACCGCCGTCGGCGAGTGGGTGCGCGCGCTCACGCTGACCGACGGCCCGCACGGCATCCGCAGGCAGGACCCCGCGTCGGGCGACGCGCTCGGGCTGAACAACAGCCTTCCCGCCACCTGTTTCCCGCCCGCAGTCACGCTCGGTTCCTCCTGGGACCCCGAGCTGGCCCGGCGGGTGGGTGCGGCCCTCGCCAGGGAGGCGTCCGCGCTCGGCGCCGACGTCGTGCTCGGGCCCGGGGTGAACATCAAGCGTTCCCCGCTGTGCGGCCGCAACTTCGAGTACTTCTCGGAGGACCCGCTGATCAGCGGGGTGATGGGCGCGGCCCTGGTCACCGGGATCCAGTCGCTGGGGATCGGCGCGTGCGTGAAGCACTTCGCGGTCAACAACCAGGAGACCGACCGGATGCGGGTGAGCGCCGACGTCGACGAGCAGACCCTGCGCGAGATCTACCTGCCCGCCTTCGAGCGGATCGTGCGCGAAGCGGCGCCGTACGCCGTGATGTGCTCCTACAACAAGATCAACGGAGTGTACGCGAGTGAGAACCGCACACTGCTGACCGAGGTGCTGCGGGAGGAGTGGGGCTTCGACGGACTGGTGGTGTCGGACTGGGGCGCGGTCGACGACCGGGTCGCCGCCCTCGCCGCCGGGCTGGACCTGGAGATGCCGCCGACCGGCACCGACGAGCGGATCGTCGCGGCCGGGCGCCTGGAGGAGTCGGCGGTCACCGCCGCCGCCGAGCGCGTCATCCTGCTCGGCCGCCGGGTGGAGGGCGCGCGGCGCTTCGACGGCTGGGACGAGGACGCCCATCACGAGCTGTGCCGCGAGGCCGCCCGGGCCGGCGCCGTCCTGTTGAAGAACGACGGCGATCTGCTGCCGCTCGACCCGGCCGCCTCCCAGCGGATCGCCGTCATCGGGGAGTTCGCCCGCACCCCCCCGTTATCAGGGCAACGGCAGCTCGCACGTGGTGCCCACGCGCCTGGACACCCCGTGGGACGCGCTGCGGGCCGCCGCCGGCCCCGGCGCCGAGCTCACCTTCGCCCCCGGATTCACCCTGGTTCACGATCGGGGGGACGGCGTGCCGGAGGCCGCCCTGGTGGCCGAGGCCGTGGCCGCCGCGCGACGGGCCGATGTCGCGCTGGTGTTCCTCGGCCTGCCCGAGGCCGCCGAGTCCGAGGGCTTCGACCGGACCACGATCGACCTTCCGGCCGACCAGATCGCCCTGTTGCGTGAGGTGTCGGCCGTCTGCCCGCGGATCGCGGTGGTCCTGGCCAACGGCGGGGTCGTCTCCGTGGCGGAGTGGCAGGACATGGCGTCCGCCGTCCTGGAGGGGTGGTTGCCGGGGCAGGCCGGCGGGGCCGCGCTGGCCGACCTGATCTTCGGGTTCCACAGCCCCTGCGGCAGGCTGACCGAGACCATCCCGCTCAGGCTCGCCGACACTCCCTCCTACCTGCACTTTCCGGGACGTGACGGGCATGTGGTGTACGGCGAGGGCCGTTACGTCGGCTACCGCCACTACGACACCCTGGATGTTCCCGTGGCCTACCCCTTCGGCCACGGCCTGAGCTACACCCGGTTCTCCTACAGCGACCTGGAGGTCGTGGAAAGCGGGGAGAACGCCTGGACGGTTGAGGTCACCGTCACCAACACCGGCGGCCGGTTCGGCCACGAGGTCGTGCAGCTCTACGTGGCCTTTGAGGAACCTATCCCGTCCAGGCCCGGGCACGAGCTGCGCGGCTTCGCCAAGGTCGGGCTGGAGCCCGGCGAGTCCGAGCGGGTCTCCTTCGCCCTGACCGGCAGGGACATCGCGCAGTGGTCGCCGGCCCGCCACGGCTGGCGGGTGGACGAGGGGCGTTTCATCGTCGAGGTGGGCGCGTCCTCGCGTGACATCCGCCTCAGGGCCGAGGTCGCCGCGGCCGGGGACGGGCAGGTGGACGAGCTCGAGCCGATGTCCACGCTGGGGGAGTGGCTGGCCCATCCCGTCGGCGCGCGGCTGCTCGGTGAGCGGATGCGGCACGTCGCCGGCCTCCTCGGCGCCTCCGGCGGCCACTCGGCGCTGATCGAGCTGGCTCTGGGGATTCCGCTGGTCAAGTTCTCCACCTTCGGCATCGGGCTGACCCCGGACGTCGTCGCGGAACTCGTCGCCGCGGCCCGTGAGGCGTCCCCGCACGACGACCGTTCCGGGGCGACGGTGCCGCAGGGCCGTACGACAGGGGGAAGCCGATGACCGAGGTCCACGGCAGCGTCCACCCGGGCTTTGAAGCCGTTCGCGCGGCCTTCGCACGCGGGCAGCACGACGACGGGGGGCGCCGCCCAGCTCGCCGTCTACCAGGACGGGCGGCTCGTGGTCGACCTGTGGGCGGGCGGCGACCCGATCGGCGGACGCCCCGTGAGCGGCGACTCGCTGGGCATCGTCATGTCGGTCAGCAAGGGAGCCGTCGCCACCTGCGCCCACCTGCTGTCCCAGCGCGGCGTGCTCGACCTGGACGCCCCGGTCGCCCATTACTGGCCGGAGTTCTCGGCCGGGGGCAAGGCCCGGATCAGGGTGTCGGACCTGCTGACCCACCGGGCCGGCCTTTCGGGGTTCAACCCTTTCGCCCCGGAGGCGCCGATCGGCCCGGACGCATACCTGGACTGGGGCGCCTGCGTGGCCGCGCTGGAGGCGATGAGCCCGCTGTGGGAGCCGGGGACCGCCATGATGTACCACGCCCTCACCTACGGCTACCTCGTCGGCGAGGTCATCCGCCGCGCCACCGGAAGGACCGTGGGGGCCGTCCTGGCGGACCTGGTCGCCGGTCCGCTCGGGCTGGACCTGTGGATCGGCCTGCCCGAGTCCGAGGAGCACCGCTTCGTCCCGCAGTTCTCCCGCAGCCTCAGCCGGGCGAGCAGGAGGTGCTCGCGCTGCTCACCGGTCTGGGCCTCGATCCGGCCGACCGGCTCGTGCGCGCCACCGCCGCGACCTTCCGCGGCGTCGCCGCGGCGGCGGAGGGGTTCAATCGGCGCGAGGCCCATGTCGCCGAGGTCCCTGCCGCCAACGGCATCGCGAACGCCCGTTCGCTCGCCCGCATGTACGCCGCGACGATCGGCGCGGTCGACGGGGTTCGCCTGCTCGACGGCGACAGTGCGGCACGGGCGAGTGCCCCGCAGACCGACGACCTGCCCGCCCCGCCGCCCTTCGACCGCCTGCCGGCCCGGAGTCCTCGCGCTTCGGGCTCGGCTACGAGTTGCCCCGGCCGGGCCTTCCGATGCTCGGGGAGGGGTCGTTCGGTCACGCCGGAGCCGGGGGACGCCTGGCCTACGCGCAGCCGCGCACCGGTACGGCCGTCGCCTACGTGTGCACCGACATGAGCTGGAACCCCGCCGCCGGCCCCGATCCACGCTGGGTGCCGTGGACCCGGGCGCTGCGGGACATCGTGGGCGGGACGTCTTGAAGGGGTGTCAGCGGTCGAGGCGGCGGTAGCGGCGCACCGACAGCGGGAAGAAGACCGCGATGAGCAGCAGCGGCCAGACCAGGGCCATGACCGCGGCGTGCTCGGCGATCCAGGTGGTGCCGCCCGCCCCGGGGTTGCCGAACAGGTCGCGGGTGGCTGCCATGGTGGCCGACAGGGGGTTCCACTCGGCGACGGCGGCGAGCCAGCCGGGCATGGTGCCGGTCCAGGCGAAGGCGCTGGACAGGAAGCCGACGGGCCAGACGAGGACCTGGACGGCCATGACGGCTTCCGGGCCGTTGAGGGTCAGCCCGAGGTAGATGCCGACCCACAGGAACGCGAAGCGCAGCAGCAACAGCAGCCCGATGGCGAGGGCGGCGCGGGCGGGGCCCTCGTGCCAGCGCCAGCCGACGGCCAGGCCGCAGGCGATCATGACGAGGAGGCCCAGGACGGTGTTGAGCATGTCGGCGACGCTGCGGCCGAGGACGACGGCCGAGGAGGCGATGGGCAGGGAGCGGAAGCGGTCGGTGACGCCCTTGGCGGCGTCGCGGGCGACGGCGGTGAAGGTGGCCTCGATGCCGAAGAGCATGGTCATGGCGTACATGCCGGGCATGAGGAATTCGCGGTAGTCGCCGCCGCCCGGTACGGCCATGCCGCCGCCGAACAGGTAGCCGAACATCAGCACGATCATGACGGGGAACAGCAGGCCCGCCACGACCTGGCCGGGTTTGCGGACCCAGTGGCCGAGGTCGCGCAGGGTGACGGTCCAGCCGTCGGCCAGGGCCCAGCGCAGCCGCGCGGCCGCGGTGCGGGGGATCTCGGGTGCGGTGACGGTCATGCGGCGGCTCCCCTTCTCGTGCCGTTCTCCGTACCGTTCTCCGTGCCGGTCGGGTGGCCGGTCAGGTGGAGGAAGACCTCGTCCAGGGTGGGCCGTCGCACGGCGATGTCCGCCACGGCGATGCCGGCGGCGTCGAGCGCGCGCAGGACCTCGGGGAGCGCGGCGGACCGGTCGCGTACGGGTGCGCTGACGCGGCGGGAGTCGGCGTCCACGTCGACGGACACATCACCGGGGGCATCGCCCGGGGCGCCCGCCACCCGGCCGGCGATCGCGGCGGCGGCGGGCAGGTCGGCGGTGTGGCGCACGACGACGTCGAGGCGGTCGCCGCCGAGCGCGGATTTCAGCTCGTCGGGGCTGCCCTCGGCGACGACGCGGCCGGCGTCGACGACCGAGACACGGGAGGCGAGCTGGTCGGCCTCCTCCAGGTATTGGGTGGTGAGGAGCACGGTGGTACCGGCGGCGACGAGGCCGCGTACAGCGTCCCACACCTCGGTGCGGCCACGCGGGTCCAGGCCGGTGGTGGGCTCGTCGAGGAACAGCACCGGCGGGGAACAGATCATGCCGACCGCCAGGTCGAGGCGGCGGCGCATGCCGCCGGAGTACTGCCCGACGGGTTTGGTCCCGGCGCCGGCGAGGCCGAACCGGGCGAGCAGCTCGTCGGCCCGGGCACGGGCCGCGGCGGGGCGCAGGTGGTGGAGGCGGCCGAACATGACGAGGTTCTGCCTGCCGCTGAGGACCTCGTCGAGTGCGGCGTGCTGGCCGACCAGGCCGATGCTGCGGCGTACGTCGGCGGCCTGCCGTACGACGTCGAAGCCGACGACGCGGGCCGTGCCGCCGTCGGGGCGCAGCAGCGTGGTGAGTATCCGGACGGCGGTCGTCTTGCCTGCGCCGTTCGGCCCGAGCAGGCCGTGCACCGTGCCCTCGCTGACGGCGAGGTCGACGCCGTCGAGGGCGGGGGTGTCCCCGTATCGCTTGCGCAGCCCTTCGGCCACGACCGCGTGTGTCATGGTGGCTCCTCCGTACGGTTAAGTACGCTGTACCGTACAGCATACGGAACCAGGGTGCGCATAGAATTCGCAGGCGATGACGGAGTACAGCTCGCAGGGAGACCCGGCGCGGAGTCTGGCCCTGCTGTGGCGCACGGGTGAGCGGACCGGGCGCAAGGGCAAGCCGGATCTCGGGGTCGATCGGATCGTGCGCGCGGCGATCGAGGTCGCCGACGCCGAGGGCCTGGCCGCGCTGTCCATGCGCAAGGTCGCCGAGCAGCTCGGGGTGGGGACGATGTCCCTGTACACCTACGTCCCGGGCAAGGCCGAGCTGATCGACGTCATGCTCGACACCGCGTACGGCGAGCTGCCCGCCCCCGAGGAGGTGCCGGGCGGCTGGCGGGGCAGGCTGGAGCTGATCGCGCGGGAGAACCTGGCGCTCTACCGGCGGCACCCGTGGATGCTGCAGGTGTCGTCGCTCACCCGGCCCCCGCTGGGGCCCAACCTCATCGCCAAGTACGACTACGAGTTGCGGGCGGTCGACGGCATCGGCCTGGACGACCTCGAGATGGACTCGGTCGTCACGCTGCTGAACGGCTACGTGAGCGGCGCGGCGCGGGGTGCGGTGGAGGCGGCGCAGGCGCCGGGGGACACGGGCGTCACCGACGAGCAGTGGTGGTACGCCCACGCGCCCTACCTGGCCAGGGTGTTCGACCCCCGGCGTCACCCGGTGGCCGCCCGGGTGGGCGCGGCCGCGGGCGAGGCGTACAACGCGGCCTACGACCCCGACCAGGCCTTCGAGTTCGGCCTGCAGCGCGTGCTCGACGGCATCGAGGCGTTCGTCGCCGCCCGCACCGCCGGATGAACGGTGCCGGAGCCGGTCAGCGCTCCGCGTCGTCGGCGAGCAGGAACGCGGGCGGGGAACGGTCCCAGTCCGGCACGTTCAACGCGTTGAGCGCCGCAACGATGCGCTTCTCCTCGTAGACGAAGTGCGTCTCCATCAGCGCCGCCAGGCTGTCCATCTCGCGCCGGACTTCGGCGGGGTCCGTCTCCTCGTCCAGCCCGGCGACGAGCGCCTCGAGCCGTCGCAGGGAGTCCTCCACCAGCCGGTGGTCACGGCGCAGCTCCTCCAGCACCGGGCGCAGTTCGGGGAACCGCCCGGCGACTTCGGGGAACGCGACGTCGTCCTCGCCGGTGTGATGCCGGGTCAGCGCCGAGCAGAAGGTCAGACAATGGGCACGCAGTTCGCGTGGCCGCGCGCCGCCGGCGAAATAGGCGTCGACGCCTTCACGCAGCCCTGCCAGCTCCTCGCGGAGCCAGAGGTGTACTTCGATCAACTGGTTGCCGAACGCCATCAGGCGATCGTCGGATCTCGCCAAAGTTCGTTTCCGTGGTTTCGGCGCCTCCATGCCCTCGGCGGTCTCTTTGCCGGGTGCACTGCGGCGCTGGCAAGATTCCTACCAACGCCGCAAAGAACGTGTCAAACACGTAAGCACCAGGCCGGATGTACGGGGACGACCGCAGCCGCTCCATAAAGAGTCGGTAGGCCCGCGGCGGCTCCGCGCGTGCCTGCGTGACTACACCATCTCGTCCGGGGAACCTGCCGTGGCGGAGATCCGCACAGCGGCGGCGGAGGGGACGGAGGCAGGGGTGATGGCGACCACCGCGGGCGAGGCCCGGGCCGATGCGACGCCGGCCAGTCTGCGGCTGCCGGGCATCGTGCTCGGGGTGGGACTCGGCGGGTTCGTCGACGGCATCCTGCTGCACCAGCTCCTGCAGTGGCATCACATGCTGAGCGGCACCAACAGCGACCGCATCGGGGTGAAGTACTACAACCCCCGCACCGTCTCCGGGCTGGAGATGAACACGGTGTGGGACGGCGTCTTCCACGCCGTGTGCTGGCTCGCGGTGCTCATCGGCCTCGCGATCCTGTACTCCAGGGTCACCCGCAACCGGCGCAGGGTGTGGACCTCGCGGGTGTTGTGGGGCTGGATCCTGGCCGGCTGGGGGATCTTCAACCTCGTCGAAGGCGTCCTGGACCACCACATCCTGGCCATCCATCACGTCCGCGGCGGTCCCCACCAGCTCTGGTGGGACATCGGTTTCCTCGTCCTTGGCGCGCTGCTGCTCGCCGGGGGTTACCTGCTCGCGCGCAGCGGGCGGTCCTTCGACCCCGCCCAGACCCCCGCATGACGGACCACGCACGATGGACCCCGGCGTGACGGATCACGGCATGATGGACCCCGGCGTGATGGATCACGGCATGGCGGACCACGGCGCGCACTTCGCGGGGTTGTCCGGCGTGCTGCTGCCGACCCTCGCCCTGCTCGTGTATCTGCACCTGGCCAGGCGGGCGCGCCGCCGCAACCCGGTCGCGGGCTGGAGCCGGTGGCGTACGGCGGGCTTCGCCACCGGGGTCGTCCTGTCGGCCGCGGCGCTCCTGCCGCCCGTCGCGTCCTTCGCCCACGCCGACTTCCGGGGCCACATGGTCCAGCACATGCTCATCGGCATGTACGCCCCGCTCGCCCTGGTGCTGGGGGCCCCGGTCACCCTGCTGCTGCGGACCCTGCCCGTCGGCGGCGCGCGGCGGCTGAGCGCCGTCGTGCACAGCCGTCCCGGCCGGCTGCTGACCCATCCGGCGACCGCCCTGCTGCTGTCCACCGGCAGCCTCGTAGTGCTGTACTTCACCCCGCTCTACGACGCCGTCACCGCCCGGCCCGCCGGGCACTGGCTGCTGCACGCGCACTTCCTGCTGTCGGGGTGCCTGTTCGCGCACGTCATCGCCGGCCCCGACCCCGCGCCCGCCCGGCCGGGCGTGCGGGCCCGCCTGATCTACCTCGGCTGCGCCATCGCCGTGCACGCGGTCGTCGCACAGCTGATGTACGGCGGATTCTGGGTGGACGTCCACGCGCCCGTTCCCGACGTGCAGGGCGGCGCAGAGATCATGTACTACGGCGGCGACATCGCCGAACTCCTCCTCGCCGCCGCCCTCGTGTCCACCTGGCGTCCGGAACGCCGTCCCCGGCCGGGCCGTACGGGCGTGAAAAGAGCACGGCCCGCCGCCGCGATGCGGGGCAGACCGGTGACACGGGGGGAAGGAGGGCGACGGCCCTCAGGCGCGGGCGGCTATCCGCGTGAGGAGCGGCTGGACCAGGCGGGCCGCCAGGGGACCGAAGGCCGCCAGGATCAGGACGTACGCCGCCGCCAGCGCGCCCAGGTCGGGATGGGCGCCGGCGGCCACCGCCAGCCCGGCGATGACGATGTTGAACTCACCGCGGGGGATGAGCGCGATGCCGGCGCGGACCCGTCCGGCACGCGCGATGCCGGCGCGGCGGGCGGCGTACACGCCGGTCAGCAGTTTGGTGATCATCGTCACGAGGGCCAGGCCTGCGGCCAGACCGGCGGCGGGGAGGATCTTGGTGGGGTCGGTCTGCAGGCCGAAGAACACGAAGAAGACCGCGGCGAACAGGTCGCGCAGCGGCGCGAGCAGCGCCTGGGCGTCTTCGGCCAGCTCGCCCGACAGCGCGATCCCGACGAGGAACGCCCCGACCGCGGCCGACACCTGCAGCTGCTGGGCCAGCCCGGCGACCAGCAGCGCCAGCCCGACCACCTTGAGCACGAGCACCTCGGAGTTGGGGCTGGCGACGAACGCCTCGATGTAGCGGCCGAAGCGCAGCGCGACCAGCAGGACCACGCTCACCGCGGCGAGCGCGATGGCCACCGTGACCGCCCCGGCGACCAGGCTCAGGCCCGCCAGCATGGCGGTCAGGACCGGCAGGTAGACCGCCATCGTGAGGTCCTCGAACACCAGCAGCGACAGCACCACCGGGGTCTCCCGGTTGCCGATCCAGCCAAGGTCGGACAGGACCTTGGCGGTGATGCCGGAGGAGGTGGCGTAGGTGACGCCGGCCATGGCGACGGCGGCGACCGGTCCCCAGCCGAGGAGCAGCGCGCAGATGGCGCCGGGCGCCGCGTTGAGCACGAGGTCGACCAGGCCCGCGCGGGCGTTGCCCTTGAGGCTGGTCACCAGCTCGTCGGCGTTGTATTCCAGGCCGAGGGTGAGCAGCAGCAGGATGACGCCTAATTCGGCGCCGGTGGCGATGAAGTCCTCGCTGGTGGCCAGCGGGAGGATGCCACCGGTGCGAAGGCCAGGCCCGCGATGAGGTAGAGAGGGATGGGGGAGATGCCGACGCGCAGCGCCAGTGCTCCGAGGATGCCGAGTCCGAGGACGACGGCGCCGAATTCCAGGAAGAGTATCGCGGTATTGTGCACGCGCTGCCCTCAGCCGCTGGCGAAGATGTCGGCGACGGCGGCGGTGCTGTCCTCGCTGCCCACCACGACCACGATGTCGTCCCCGGTGAGGAGGAAGTCGGGGGCGGGGCTGGCGAACACGTGCCCGGCGCGGACGACGGCCACGATGGAGGCTCCGGTGCGGGTGCGGACCTGTGCCTCGCCCATGGGCCGGCCGGCGTAGGGGGAGCCGGGCGAGATCGGCAGCTGCACGCTGACCAGTCCCTCGACCTCGCGGTGCAGGGCGTTGAGCCGCTGGACGATGCGAGGGGCGCCGAGCAGCTCGACGAGCGCGTCCGCCTCCTCGTCGTTGAGTTTCACTGTCTCGCAGGCCCTGTCGGGATCGTCGGGATCGTAGATCACCAGGTCGCGCCGCCCGGTGCGGTGGGAGACGACCCCGATGCGCCGTCCCGAGCGGGTGGTGAACTCGTGCCGCAATCCGATCCCCGGCAACACCGTCTGCTCGACATCCACGGTGCCGCTCCTCCGTCCTGATAAGCCAATACTTGCCCAGGAACCTACCAATAATGGACGGAGGTCTCATTTCGGCCGTCTTGGCACGTGCCGTTGCGGGTATGGCAAGCTGACGCCGTGGACGACGACCTCGAACACGCGCTCGTCTCGGTCGGGCCCCGGCTGCGCGCGCTGCGCAGGCAGCGCGAGACGACCCTGGCCGACCTGTCGGCGGCGACCGGCATCTCGGTGAGCACGCTGTCGCGGCTGGAGTCGGGTGCCCGACGTCCGACCCTCGAACTGCTGCTGCCCCTGGCCCGGGCCCACGGGGTCACGCTGGACGAACTCGTCGACGCCCCGCCGACCGGGGATCCGCGCATTCACCTGCGGCCGGTCGTCCGCTTCGGCATGACGATGCTGCCGTTGACCCGCCGGGCCGGGGGCATCCAGGCGTACAAGCTGGTGATTCCGGCAGGCAGCGCCAGGAGGCAGCCGGAGCCGAAGACCCACGAGGGGTACGAGTGGCTCTACGTGCTGAACGGGCGGCTGCGGGTGGTCCTCGGCGAGCAGGATCTGGTGCTGTCACCGGGCGAGGCGGCCGAGTTCGACACCCGGCTGCCGCACTGGTTCGGCGCCGCCGACGCCGACGCGGTCGAGTTCCTCAGCCTGTTCGGCCAGCAGGGCGAGCGCGCCCACCTGCGCGCCCGCCCGAAAGCGAAGCAGGAGCCTACGCGGGCCGGCGGGCGAGGGTGAGCATGTGGCCGCTGACCCCGAGAAGCGACGGCACGCGTTCCAGCGTGCGCTGCGCGTCGAGCATGAGGCTGCGGCGTTCGGGGTCGTCGAGCCAGTCGTTCACGTCGCCGTACAGCCAGAAGGCGCCCTCCAGGCCGTACCGCTCGGCGCCGGGGAGCCCCGCGTCGGCGAACTCCCCGGGCACCTCGTCGGGGTCGTGCAGGTAGGCGGAGAAACCCTGCACGGGACCCAGCAGGACGCCGTCCTTCATGGCCTCGCGCGCGGCCCGGCGGTGCGGTTCCTGCTCGTAGACCCCCAGGTAGACCATGTCGTGCACGGCCGCGTAACGGTTGATGGTGGCGGCGGCCACCAGTCCTCCGGGGCGCACCACGCGGCGCGCCTCGGTCAGGGCGGTGACCCGGTCGGCGCGGTCGGCCAGGTGGTAGAGCGGGCCCAGCAGCAGGACCGCGTCCGCGCTCGCGTCCGGCAGGGGCAGGTCGCGTGCGTCGCCCTGCCGGGCGGTCACACCCGGCAGGGCCGCGGCCCGCTCGACGTGGAGCGGGATCGGGTCCAGCAGTTCGACCTCGTAGCCGTCGGCGACCAGCCATTCGGCGTGCACCCCGGTGCCGCCGCCGACGTCGAGCACCCGGGCGGGCGGTGACGGCAGTGCCCGGCGCAGCACGTCCTGCGTCCGCCACAGCTCCAGCCGGCCCCGGCCCGTACGGAGCCTGCCGTCCTCCCTGTCCTGCTCGTAGTAGGCGAGCACTTCCAGGGTCACCGTCATGACCGATCACACTCCGCCTGGTCGTGGGCGCGGTGGCTAGGCCGCCGGCTCGGCGGGGAGCCAGATCCGGTGGCCGCCGGGCACCTCATGGTAACGGCGCAGCTGGGCCAGGCCGCTGAGCCATCCGGTCCAGCCCGCGTACGGCGGGTTGCCGGTGTCGAAGCCGCTCTGGACGAACGTCAGGCGGGTCTTGCCGCCGCTGTCCTCCAGTTCCCAGGTGACGACGCCCCCCGGTCCCCAGTCGGCCGACATTGTCTTGCCGGGGACCAGGTCGATGATCTTCGCGGGGTGCGGGTCGGCGTCCAGTCCGCCCATGGCGAAGCGCCCGCCGACGTACGGCTCGATGCCGATGGGGTAGCCGAACCAGTCGCTCGCCTTGTCCGAGTCGACCAGGGAGTCGTAGACCTGCTCGACCGGCGCGTCGACGACCATCTCGCCCCGGAAGTCGGCCGAGGTGTAGTCGGGCTGGGGGCCGATCTCGCGCCCCTCGACGTGGTCGGCCAGGTTGGACAGCGCCAGCGACCAGAAGGTCTGCAGCACGCCCCGGATGCTCGCCCCGGTGATGGCGTCCTGGAAGTCGAAGTGGCTCTGCGACAGGGTCAGGACGGTCGTGTCCGGGGTCTCCTCCTCCAGTGTGATCTCGGTGGTCGTCTCCACGCCGTCCAGCAGCCAGGCGAAGCGCAGCGTGTGGTCGTCGGCGTGCAGCGGGCGCTGGTGGGGGGCGTCGCCCTCGGGAGTGCGGCGGCCCCAGAACGCGTAGCGGCCGGGCAGGTCCGCCTCGGCGTGCTCGGCCAGCCACACCCGCATCGCGGCGGGGTCGGTCAGCGCGTGACGCACCTCCTTCAGCGGAGCCGCCAGGCGGACTCGGACGATCATCGGTTCACTCACGGTCGTCTCCCGGGGGATAGTGGGGATAGCACGCCACGGCGAGCTTGAAGGCGTCGCCTTCGTCGCCGCCGTAGCGCGTGAACAGGTCCTGCAGCGCGGTGCGCAGGTCGGCCAGGAACTGCTGGCGTCGTTCCGGGGGCACGCGCACCTCGCCGGACACGCCGATGGACGGCAACTCCGGCGCCGTCCGGTCGAGGGCGGCGATGTCGGCCTGCACCTCTTCCATGAGGTCGAGCAGGTAGCCCAGGCTGAGCTCGTCCTGCCGCCGGCGCAGCCCGCCGATGCGGCCCACCAGGCCCGGCGACAGCCAGTAGGAGCGGGCGCTCGCCTGGTAGATGCCTTCGGTGATGCCGCGCACCCGCCGCTCGGAGACCTGGTCGACCAGGCCCGCCTCGACCAGGCGTTTGACGTGGTAGTAGACCCGCTGCGGCGTCTGGTCGAGCACCGCCGCCACCTCGGTGCACGTGCGCGGCACGGCCAGTTGCCGCAGCACCTCGATGCGCTGCGGTTTCAGCAGTGCCTCGGCCTGCTCGATCTGCTCCAGGTACAGGACGTCTCTCATCGCAAAAACAATGTTGTACGTAAAAACTCTCTTTGTCAATCGCTCCCGGCAGGGGGAAGGGGTCATCGGGCAGGGGCCGGCTACCCGCAGCCGGCGGCGCGGGACAGGAACAGGGCCCGCTCCCGCTCGTTGCCGGTCAGGGCCGCCGCCCGTTCGAACTCCCGCCGCGCCTCGTCCGTACGGCCCAGCCGGGCCAGCAGGTCGCCGCGTACGGCGGGCAGCTGGGGGTAGCCGCGCAGGGCCTTGTCGCCGGCGACGGCGTCGGCGATCTCCAGCCCGCGCGCGGGGTCGCCGGCCATCGCGCCGCGACGGCGCGGTTCAGCTCGACCACGGGGGAGGGGGCGACGTGGGCGAGCACCCGGTAGAGGGCGGCGACGCGTTCCCAGTCGGTGTCCTCGGGACGGGCGCTCCGGGCGTGGCAGGCGGCGATGGCCGCCTGCAGGGCGTACGGGCCGAAGGCGCCACCGAGCGACTCGGCCCGCTCCAACGCCTCCAGCCCCCGGCGGATCAGCAGCCTGTCCCACAGGCGCCGGTCCTGGTCGGGGAGCAGGACCGGCGCGCCGTCCGGTCCGGTGCGGGCGCGCAGGCGGGACGCCTGCAGTTCCATCAGCGCGGCCAGGCCGTGCACCTCCGGTTCGCGGGGGAGCAGGCCCGTCAGGAGACGGCCCAGGCGCAGCGCCTCGTGGCAGAGGTCGGGGCGGGTCCAGTCGGCGCCCGCCGTGGCCGAGTAGCCCTCGTTGAAGATCAGGTAGACGACTTCCAGCACCGAGGACAGCCGCTCGGCCAGGTCGTCCGGAGCCGGCATCTCGAATCCGACCCCTTTGTCGGCCAGGGTGCGCTTGGCGCGGACGATCCGCTGTGCCACCGCCGGCTCGGTGGCCAGGAACGCCCGGGCGATCTCCCCGGTGGTCAGGCCGCCGAGCAGGCGCAGCGTGAGCGCGACGCGCGCCTCGGTGGTCAGCGCGGGATGGCAGGCGGTGAAGACGAGCCGCAGCATGTCGTCGCGGATGTGGTCGTCCATGCCGGCGTCCGGGTCCGGCTGCGGCCTGCTCTCGATGTCGCGGCCGATCTCCTGGAGCTTGCGCTCGTAGCGGCTGCGCCGCCGCAGGTGGTCGATCGCGCGGTGCTTGGCGGTGGCCATGAGCCAGGCGCCGGGGTTGTCCGGCACGCCCGCCTCCGGCCACTGCTCCAGCGCGATGAGCAGCGCGTCCTGGGCGAGTTCCTCGGCCAGGCCGACGTCGTCGACGAGGCGGGCCAGCGCCGCGACGAGTCTGGCGGACTCGATCCGCCAGACCGCCTCGATCGCGCGGTGCGCCGCGAGCAGCGCCTCGCTACCGGTCATCGGAGTGCTCAGCTCACAGGTGCTCAGGCCGGGACACTCGGGTCAGCGTGCTCCGGTCAGGGGTGCACAGGTCGGGGATGCTCAGGTCGGGGATGCTCAGGTCGGGGATGCTCAGGCCGGGGATGCTCAGGCCGGCGGGGCGAAATCTTCGGGGCCGAGCACCTTGACCACCTCGGCCTCGCCCTCCCAGCCCTCCCACAGGTCACGGTGCAGGCGCATGAAGCGCGCGGCCCACTCGACCGCCTCCTCCTTCGACCGCACGTCGTACAGGGCGTAGCTGATCAGTTCCTTGGACTCGGTGAACGGGCCGTCGGTCACGCTGAGTCTGCCCTCGGCCATGCGCACCCGCGCCGCGGACGCGCTGGGGGCCAGCCCGGCGGTGTCCAGCAGCGCCCCGGCGACGGTCGCCTCCTGGCCGAGCTTGGCGATGGCCTCCATGAGGTCGGCGGGCGGCGGGGTGTCGGGCTGGGCTGCCCTGAGCAGAACCATGTAACGCATCGGTCGTCTCCTCTCAGACAAGATCTATCAGGTGAACGCGGGACGGGTCAGGCGTTCCGGTACGCGTGCACGGCCAGGGCGCTGATCCAGGCCCAGGCGAGCACCACGGCGCCGGTGAAGGCGAGGTTGGCCCAGGCCGCGCCCGCCCCCGAGGCCACGGCCAGGAACCCGGCCGCGAACAGCGCGCCGGTCGCCCGCGAACTCCACGCCCAGGCCGCCTGCCCGCGCCGGGCGAAGCGGCGGGCGAGCACGAAGCAGGCCGCGACCAGGCAGGCGAACCCGACGCCGCCGGAGGCCAGGTGCGCGATGCCGTGCCAGCTCACCTCGCCCGCCGGCACGCCCCGCGGAAAGCCCTGGGCCGGGTCGGCCCGGAAGGCCCCGGCCGCCAGCAGGCTCAGGCCGTACGCCGCCAGCAGGCGGGGAGCCCAGCCACGGCCGTGGGCGCGGCGCAGGCCCGCGGCGAAGGCGATGGTCATCGCCCCGGCCAGCACGAAGTTCGCGATGTGGATCCAGCCGAGGTCGCCGTTGGCGAGCAGGCTCCAGGCGTGCCGGGTCAGGTCGAATCCGTCCCGGGTCAGGGCCTCGGTCAGCGACACCCCGACGTAGACCGGGCCGGCGATCACGCCGTACCCCAGCAGGCTGCGGGTGACACTGGTCTCGCGGTCGCAGGTGCGGGCGGCGGTGCCGGCGTGAGCGGTGGCGGTGGTCATGGGTGGTTCTCCTCAGGTCCGGCCGGTCCCTCACCGGCCACTCACCCACTCCTCGAACGGGACGCCCCCGGATCGACACGCCTCCCGGATTTTCTTCAAGATTTTTCCGACGGCACCTACCCGGGAGCGCCGTGCGCGGCCGCGGGCAGGGACGGCCCGGTGAGCGGCGTGATGCCAGGGCGACGTGGTGGCGCCCGCCGTCGGTCACCGGTCGTCAGCGGTCCGGTCAGCGGTCCGGTCAGCGGTCGTCCGACCGGTGCGGGTGAGACGGCGCGTGCCGATCGCGTTCCGGTCGAGGAGTGGTAGCCGGAGGACGAACCGCGCCCCGCGGGGGGAGTCCTCGATCCGCAGTGTTCCCCGGTGGGCGCGGGCGATGTCGCGGGAGATGGCAAGTCCGAGTCCGGTGCCGCCGGCGTCCCGGCGCCGCCCCTCGTCCAGGCGGGTGAATCGCTCGAAGACTCGCTCACGGTCGGCGGGCGCGATGCCGTTCCCGTCGTCGGTCACTGCGAGGACCGCCCGGCCGTCGGCGGATCCGACGCAGACCGTGACGGCGGTCGCGGCGTGGCGTCGCGCGTTGCTCAGCAGGTTGCCCACCAGCCGGATCAGCTGGATCCGTGAGCCGTGCACCCACACATCCCCGGCCGTGTAGAGCTCCACCGGTGTGCCGCCGGAGTGCGCGTCCACCTCTTCGGTGACCAGCGCGGCGAGGTCGATCGGTTCGTACGGCGCCGGCTGGCCGCCGCGTAGCCTGGTCATCGTCAGCAGGTCCTGCACGATCGCCTCCAGGCGGCCGGTGGCCGACAGCGCCCCCCGGATGGTGTCGCGGGGGTCGACGTGATCGGGGTGGAGCAGTGCTTCCTCCAGTTGCACGCGCAGCCCGGCGATCGGTGTCCTGAGTTCGTGGGAGGTGACGGAGGCGAGCCGGTACTGCTGCTCCGCCGGGCACAGCGACCACATAAGGCGGCCGCCCAGCAAGACGATGAGGAGCGCGGCACCCGCGATGAGGTATTCGAGGCGGTGCGTCGCGATCAGGGGCGGCTCGACCGTTCCGGCGTAGACGACGGGGGCGTCGGGGGCCGTCGACACCCGGTTGGCCATGAGCAGGACGCACCGCTCGCCCGGGCGGCACTCGACACGCCGTTGAAGCCGGTCGTCGGGCGGGGGCCGGAGCGTGCTCAGCCGCGGCCGCCCCGTCGCGTCCGGGCTGGCGGCCATGACCCTGCCGCGCGCGTCCACCAGCTGGACCAGGTCGACGGTGCCGGAGGTGGAGGTGGGGGTGGAGTGCGGCAGGAGGCCGCCGCGCACCTGCGCGCTCCATTGGGCGGCGACCTGCTCGGCGTCGAAGAACACCTGGTCCTCGACCCTGTATCGGATCGCCAGGTCAAGGCTCACGCCGCCCAGGACCGTGAGCAGGAGCAACAGCATCGTCGCCGCTGTCGTGTAGCGCGCCTGCATCGAGCGCAGAGACGGCATCGACCTCACCATTCTCCTGCCGCACCCGGTGGACCACCACTACGGGCAAATTGGACGATTTCGTCCACTTTGCGGTCAGTTGTCCGATCGTGTCAAATTGGCGACAGGGGTCCTGACGTGGGCTTTCACGTGGTCCAGTGCCATGTCGAGGGCGACCGCGAAGGGCCGTTCGTCCTGCATGGTTTCGGCGAGCAGGTAGCCGCCCTGCAGGGCGGCGATGACGGCGACGGCGAGTTCCCCGGGGTCCGCGCCGGGGTCGAGTTCGCCGCTTTCCCGCATCCGGGCGAGGCCGTCCGCCAGCAGTCCCTGCCATTTGCGGAAGACGGCCGCCAGGGACTGGCGGGCGTCGTCGCAGCGGCAGGAGAGCTCGTTGGCCAGGGCGCCGATGGGACATCTGTAGGGCTCGTCGCTCTCCCGGTGGCCCGTCACCAGCGAGTCGCGCCACCTCTCGAGATCCCGCATCGAGCGCACCTGGTCGAGCTGCGGCTTGTGAAAGGAGACCATGCGGTGCTCCCGCATCGCGATCACCTCGGTGATCAGCGCTTCCTTGTCCGGGAAGTAGTGATAGAGCTGCGACTTGCTGATGCCACAGGCGTCCACCACCTGGTCGAGGGTCGTCGCCGTGACCCCCTGTCGGAACATGAGGTCCGCGGCGGTCGCGACGATGCGCTCGCGAGTGGCCGCGCCGCGCGCGGTGAGCCGCGGAGAATCCTTCCTCGGCCCTCGAACGGCCATGTGACAACCCCACCTTCGGGCGTGGGAGCCCCGCCGGAGCCATACCGGAGGCACACCTTGACAACTCCGACATACCACCACAAACTGGACGAAATCGTCCAATCCTTCGCCGGGACCACCCGACGGCCGCCCGGCGCGGCCGCGACCACGCCGGTGCGGGGAAGGGCCGACACCACGCCGGGCGACACCGCGCTCGACGGCCCGCATCCGCGGGCCGCGAACTCGTCTCCCCGACAGTACGACCAGTGGTGAGCAGGAGCGCGGTCATGACAGTGACCTTTCGCGGCGGCAACGGGCACATACGGGCACTCGCCGGCCGCCTATGCAGGATCCGCGCCGGCGGGTCGCCGACGCCCTCCTGATCGTGATCCCGGCGGCCGTGAAGGCCCGGCGAGCGGGCGACAGGTCACTGCGCGCGGTGGCGTCCCTCCGTCTCGAACTGGACGCGATCAACCTCGGGGAGGCGAGCACCCGGGTCTGCGAGACAGGCGGAGGCGAGGAGATCGCCCGGCTCGCCCGGGCCGTCAACAGGACGTTGGAACGGCTGCGCGAGGCCGACGATCGCGCCGAACGCGCCCGGGAACGGCAGCGTCAGTTCGCCGCCGACGCCTCGCACGAACTGTGCACCCCCATCGCCGCACTGCGCACGCGGTTGGAGGAGGCGCAGCTGCACCCGGACGAGACCGATCTGGACGACCTCCTCGGCCACACGTTGCACGACCTCGACCGGGTGCAGGGCATCGTCACCGACCTGCTCCTGCTGACCCGGCTGGGGACCGCCCCCCGCAGAGCGGAGCGGGTGAACCTCACGGCGCTGGTCCGGGCCGAGGCCGCCCGGCGGATGGACGGGCACGACATCCGTCTTCGGCTCGACCCCGCAGTGACCGTCGAGGGTGATCCCGAGCAGATCATCCGGGTGATCGGCAACCTGCTCGACAACGCCCGGCGGCACGCCGCCCGCACGATACGGATCGGCCTGCGCCGCGCGGGGGACGGCGCCGAGTTGACGGTCGCCGACGACGGAGAGGGCATCGCCCTGGCCGACCGCGAGCGGATCTTTCACCGCTTCGCGCGGTTGGACGCCGCCCGCAGCCGGGACCGGGGAGGCGTCGGCCTCGGCCTGGCCGTCGCTCGCGGCATCGCCTCCGCCCACGACGGCAGCCTCCACGTCGAGGAGTCCGTATGGGGCGGAGCGTGCTTCGTCCTGCGGCTGCCGCTCTCGCCGGGCCGCCGCCCGTGATCCGCCCGGACCTGACGTCGGGGCTCGCGCCGCGCCGCTCCCGCCAGGTGTGATGCCATGGGCGGCATGGAGTTGCGGGAACTGCGGGCGTTCGTCGTGGTGGCCGAGGAGGGGGCATGTCGGCCGCGGCGCGTCGGCTGCACATCAGTCAGCCCGCGCTGTCTCAGACCGTCGGCATGCTGGAGCGCCGGCTGGGGGTGAAACTGCTGGTCCGCAGCAGCGCCGGAGTGCGGCCCACCGAGGCGGGGATGACGCTGCTCGCCGAGGCGCGTGCCGTACTCGCCCGGCACGACCGGGCACTGCGGACGATGGCCGCGTATACGAGCGGGGACGGCGGGGACCTGCGGGTGGGGATTCCCCTTGAGCTGCCGCCCGACCTGCTCGGACCGGCGCTGGAGCAACTCGCCGTGGCCCACCCCGGCACCCGCGTGCAGGCCCGCCATCTGTCCACGGCGGCGCAGGTGGCCGCGCTGCAGGCCGGCGAGCTCGACGTGGGCCTGCTCCGGGAGCGTCCCGCCGGGCACGAGTTCGACGCGATGCTCGTGTCCAGGGAGAGGCTCGGCGTGCTCCTCGCCGCCGAGCGGGCCGCCGAGCTGCGCGGTCCCGACGGCATCCGCCTGGAGGCGCTCGCCGGGCTGGAATGGGTGGGCTTCCCGCGCTCCGGCAGCCCCGCCTGGTTCGACGAGCTGACCGCGATCCTGCGCGGCCACGGTCTGGACCTCGGCCCCGCCGCCCCCCGAGGGGCAGGAGCTGATCGCGGAGGTCAAGCTCGCCGCCGTCAGCGCGGGCAGGGCTTTCGCGCTGGCGCCGCCGGGGTGGCCGCAGCCGCTCCCGCCGGCCGTCGCATGGTCGGCCCTGGCCGGTCACCCGCTGATCCGGCGCACCTGGGCGGTGTGGCCGGCGACGTCGCGCCGCCGCGACCTGGCCGACTTCATCGCGGGCTTCGGCGACCCGGGCGACGACCGGCCGGGATGACCGCCGCGCCCGCCCAGAGCCCGCCCGGCCCGGCTCGGCGCCCGGGCGGTGTTGTCCGGCCGCGACGGGACATGGGGAAGGAGGCGGTCGAGGACATCCGCGCCCTGGGCGGCGAGGCCCACTTCGTGCGGGCCGACCTCCGCGACGAGGCGTCGGCGCGTTCCCTGGCGAGGAGCGCGACCGCGCTGCTCGGGCACGTGGACGTGCTCGTGAACAACGCCGGGATCTACCCGTTCGGGCCCACGGCCGAGACGAGTGAGCGGGACTTCGACGCGGTCTTCGACCTGAACGTCAAGGCTCCGTACTTCCTGGTCGCCGAACTCGCCCCGGCCATGGCCGGGCGCGGCCACGGCGCGATCGTCAACGTGTCCACGATGGTCGCGGAGTTCGGCCTCGCCGGCAGGAGCCTGTACGGGGCGCGCAAGGCCGCGGTGGTGCTCCTGACGAAGTCCTGGGCGGCGGAGTTCGGCCCCCGAGGCGTGCGGGTCAACGCGGTGAGTCCCGGCCCGACGCGCACCGAGGGCACCGCTTCCATGGGCGGGGACCTCGACGGCCTCGCACTGGGCGGGCCCGCCGGACGCCCCGCGAGCCCTGAGGAGATCGCCGAGGCCATCGTGTTCCTGGCCTCGCCGCGGGCGAGCTTCATCCATGGGACGACCCTTCACGTGGACGGCGGCCGCGTGGCCGTGTGACCCGTGTCCCCCTCCGGCGGCCACCTCACGGGCCGGCGGCAGATGTTCACCGCCGTCCTGGAGGCGGAGCCGGCCTTGGCGGGCGCCGTCCTACTCACCGCCGAGCAGATGGCCGGCCTGGGCGAGTACGCCCGGCGCTCGTGCGGTGGGATACGTTCTAGCTGGGCGCCGGGACGGCGAGCGGCCCGGCGGCGCCCACCGGACACGAGGAGAGCAGGCACGTTGCCCGACACGCACGACCACGGGGACGCCCGCACGGACGCCCCGACCGGCTCAGGCCCCGGCGGACCAGCCGACCTGCGGGCCGACTGCGCGAACTGCTTCGGGCTGTGCTGCGTCGCGCTGCCCTTCGCCGCCTCGGCCGACTTCGCGATCAGCAAGGACGCCGGGCGGCCGTGCCCCAACCTCCAGGACGACTTCCGCTGCGGCATCCACGCGCGTCTGCGGGACAGCGGCTTTCCCGGCTGCACCGTCTACGACTGTTTCGGCGCGGGGCAGAAGGTCTCGCAGGTCACCTTCGGGCGCAGCTGGCGCGACGAACCGCGGACCGCGGCGCGGATGTTCGAGGTCTTCCCCGTCGTACGGCACCTGCACGAGCTGCTGTGGTACCTGGACGAGGCGATGTCCCTGCCGGTGACCCGCCCGATCCACGCCGACCTGCGCGGCGCGTTCGAGGAGACCGAACGCCTGACCATGGGCACCCCCGACGAGCTGCTGGGCGTGGACGTCGCCGCCCACCGTGAGAAGGTCAACGTGCTGCTGCTGCGGACGAGCGAGCTGGTGCGGGCGTCGGCCGGGGGGCGTGCCGCCGACCGCAGGGGAGCCGACCTCATCGGCGCCCGGCTCAGGAAGGCCGACCTGCGCGGAGCCAACCTGAGGGGTGCCTACCTCATCGGCGCCGATCTTCGAGGAGCCGACCTGCGCGGCGCCGACCTCATCGGGGCGGACCTGCGCGGGGCCGACCTGGGCGGCGCCGACCTCACGGGGAGCGTCTTCCTCACCCAGGCCCAGGTGAACGCGGCCAGGGGAGACGACGCCACGAAGCTGCCCCCGGCCCTCACCCGTCCGGCGCACTGGTCGGGCCCGGCGGCCCGCCCCGAGGCGGTCGCCGTCAGGGCCCCCGCCCGCCGCCCGCGCCCCCGCCGCCGGCGCGCATAGCCTCCGGCCCGCCGGCACACGCCGGAAGCCCGGCCGTCTTCCCGGGATTCAGGCGAACGCGGCGCGGTGATCGTATGCCCAGGTGGAGAACGTACGGGGCGGACGACCGAGCACGCGTTCCACGTCCTCCGCAGGCCGCTCGCCTGTACGGCCCGCTCTCCCGGCAGGTGCCAGTCCGCGACCCCGGCCTCGGTGTTCTGGCCCGTGCCGATGGCCGACACCTTCACCACCTTGCCGACACCGGCGGCACACGCGGCGGCCAGCATCGCCTCATCATGCTCGACCAGCCGCGGCCCCGGGGCGCTGAGCAGGAAAAGCGCCTCCGCCTTGTCCGCCGCCCGCGCCAGGGAACCGGGCTCGCCGAAGTCGCCCCGCACGACCTCCACGCCCGGTTGCGGCGTGATCGCCGCCGGGTCCCTGGTCATCGCCCGCACCCGCTCACCCATGGCCGCCAGCAACCGGACCGTCTCACTGCCGATGGTGCCCGTCGCACCTGTCACGAGGATCATGGTCACCACCATGGCAGCGCAGGTGCCGTGATCCATAGGAACTTTCGGCACGGTCGGCGTGCCGAACGCCGCTGGGTAACGTGAGGCCATGCCCCTCGAAGTCCCGATGACCGTGCCGGTCCCGTTGCGGTGGCTGGTCAGCGAGATCACATCTCTGAGGGCCTGTGGGCCGGCTGGGCGGACGCCGCTCGTCCACGTTCCCGACGCCGACACCTCGCTGGTCTTCCGGACGACATCGGCGCGGCGCAGCGCGTTGCTGGTGGTCGGCCCGCGGACCCGCGCCTCCTACCATGTGGGCAAGGACTTCCCGGTCTGCCTCAGGATGAGGCTGCGTCCCGGCGCCGCCCGGCTCCTGCTCGGAGTCCCGATGACCGAGCTGGTCGACCGGGTCGTCGACCTCGAGGAGCTGTGGGACGGCGCAGCAGGGCTGACCGCCGCGCCGACCGGGTCGGGAGACGACGTGGGGCGCGTCCTGCGGCGCCTTCAGACGGCGTTGCCGGCCCGGATCACCGCCCGGTCCAACGCGGACCTGGCCCGCGGCGAGCTGGTACGCGCAACCGCGCAAGCCCTGCGCGACCAGGCCGGGCACCAGCGCGAGCCCATCGCCGCCATCGCCCGGCGACTCGCCGTCAGCGAGCGTCATCTGCGTGATCTCGTCCGCGACGGCATCGGCGTGCCGCCCAAGCGCGTCGAGCGCATCGAACGCGTGCGCCGGGTGCTTGCCCGCGGCAGGGCCCACACCGCGCGCTGGGCGCAGCTCGCCGCGACCGCCGGCTTCTACGACCAGTCCCACATGGCCGCCGAGTTCCGCACCCTGATGGGGGTGCCTCCAGCCGCCTTCTTCGCGGGCCGTTTACCCTCCCTCCAGCCCTGCTGACCGACGATTCCGCAAGAAGAAAGCAGGCTCACGACCGGCTCGCCCCGTGACCGAGGGCGGCGGTGAGGTCGTCCAGGTGCGCGGCGACCGGGCCGAGCGTCAGCACGCCGCTGCCCGCCCCGGCCAGTTCGCCCGCCGCGGGCAGCAGCGCGGCGCGGGCGCGCTCCATCGTCGTACGGTCGCCGAGCGTGCGCGCCGCCCGGGCGGCGAGGCACCACAGGGCCTCCGTCAGCAGGTCGCGGGGCGGCTCGGGGAGCGCGCGCAGCGCCGCCGCCGCTTCGGCACGGCGGTCACGCGCCAGCAGCACCAGAGGCCGGGCCCACGGTGCGTACGGCCCCCAGTCGGCATGTTCGACGTCGGGCGGGGGCTGCCCGTGCCGCAGGCGCAGGCACAGCAACGCGAGCGGCAGCAGCCCGCGCTCCATGCCGGGCATGCCGGCGCCGTCCAGCCGGGCGGCGGCGTCCCGGTAGGCGGCCTCGGTCTCCTCCACCGGCGCCCGCCCGGTCGCGTCCAGGCGCAGTGCCCGATACCACGCGGTGAACACGCCCACCAGGGGCCGCTCGTGCCGTACGGCCAGGCGTTCGGCGGCGGCGGCGTGGGCGTCGGCGGCCGTGAAGTCCGCGAGCGCCGACCGGGCCTGCATCCGGATGAGGTGCCCGAGCACCTCGAAGGTGACCAGGCCGTGCCGGGCGGACAGATCCACCAGTTCGGCGCCGATCTCGTCGCGGCGGGCGGCCAGGCCCGTGCGGTGGAAGGTCTGCATGAACAGGCCGCTCAGCGCGAACGCCAGCAGCGCGGGGTCGTTCAGGCGGCGGGCGATCTCCTCGGCCCGCCGCGCCGCCCGCAGCCCGTGGCCGGAGCGGTCGCCGCGCGACTCCAGCGCGATCGTGGCCAGCAGGCGGGCCCGGGCCGCCTCGTGACCGGTCGCCTCGTGATCGGCCTCGTTATCGGCGGCCAGCGCGGTCAGCGTGCGCCCGGCCGCCGCGACGATCCGCGCCGCCTGTCCGGGGTCGTCGGACCGGGTCCAGATGGCGGGAACGTCGAAGGCGCCGATCACCCGGGCGGTCAGCTCCGCGTCGCCGAGTTCCTCGGCCGCCTCGATCGCGGCCACGCGATGCTCGCGCGCCGCCCGCAAGCCGCCGCCCCCGGTCACGGCGAGGTCGCGCAGCAGTCCTGCCGTCGACTCCAGGCGGGCCCGCGCCCCGGAGGCGACCGTGCGGTCGTAGGCGGCAGTGGCCTGGGCCCACACGCGTTCGGCCACGCCCTGCACGGAGGAGTCGAGATGATCGGCCTGGCGCAGGATGTCGGCCTCCAGCCGGCGCAGGCCCGGGCCCGGATCCACGCCCAGCTCGTCCACCAGCAACGCCCGCGCCCGGCGCAGCACGGCGAGCGCGTCGCCCTGCCGCCCGCTGCGGTACAGCGCGAGCGCGAGCAGCCGCCAGGCCTCCTCCCGCCAGGGGTGCCCAGCCGCGTGCGCGTCCAGGTCGGGCACCGCCTCGGCCGCCCGTCCGAGGGCCAGGCGCATCTCCGCCCGGCGCTCGACCGCGTGCAGCCGGAGCTCGGCCAGCCGGGAGCGCTCGGCGCGGGCCCAGTCCTGGTCGGCGAACTCCGCGTAGGCGGGGCCGCGCCACCACCCCAGCGCCTCCTCCAGCCGTCCGAGTCCGTCTTCGGGCGGCAGCGCGGTGGCGGCGGCCACGGCGTGTTCGAAGCGCCACGCGTCCACCGCGTCGGCGCCGGCCCGCAGCGCGTACCCCGGTCCCTCGGTGACGATCAGCCGTGCGGGGGGTGCGGGGCGGCCGGTCGGGTTCCAGCGCGCGGCGCAGCGCCGCCACGAACGTCCGCACGGCCCCGACCGCGCCCGCCGGCGGTTCGTCCCACAGGTCGTCGATCAGGCGGGTGACCGGGACGACGCGGCCGCGCGCGACGATCAGCCGGGCCAGCACCGCGCGGTGCCGCGGCCCCTTCAGGGCGATCGCGCCGCCGGTGCCGTCCCAGGCTGTCACCGGCCCCAGCACTCCGAACGCGATCCCCACCCTGCGGCCCCCTTTCCGCGCGTTCCCCCAGGTCAAAGCAACTGCCAACGCAACTGCCACGGTAGCGCGCTGATCGGATGCTCATTCACGCCCGGCAGCCTGGAGGCATCTGATCCCGCACTGCAGAAAGGGGGCGCGTGATGGCGCCTGTACTTCCCGGTTTCGACTACCTCCGCGTGCCGGTCGCCGACGGTGTGTCACTGAACGCGGCCGTCGCCGGGTCGGGGAGCCCGGTCGTGCTGCTGCACGGCTTCCCCCAGACCCACCTGATGTGGCGGCACGTCGCCGCCGACCTGGCCGCCGACCACACCGTGATCTGTCCCGACCTGCGCGGCTACGGCGCCAGCGACAAGCCGGCCGACGCCGGTCGCGAGACCTATTCCAAGCGCACGATGGCCGCCGACATCGTCGCCCTGGCCCGCGCGCTGGGACATGAGCGGTTCGCGCTGGCCGGACATGACCGGGGCGCGCTGGTCGCCTTCCGCGCCGGGCTCGACCACCCGGCGGCGATCAGCCACCTGGCCTGCCTCGACGTGCTGCCCACACTGGACATGTGGGAGGTGATGCACGGCGCCGGGGCCGCCGTCGGATTCCACCTGTACCTGATGGCCCAGCCGCCCGGCCTGCCCGAGCGGATGATCGGCGCGAGCGCGGACGCCTTCTTCGGCCACTTCCTTGACGTCTGGACCGTCGACCGCGGGGCGATCCCCGCCGACGTGCGCGCCGCCTACCTGGACGCCTGCCGTACGGCGGTGCCGTCGATCGTCGCGGACTACCGCGCGTCGGCGGGAATCGACGTGGACCACGACCGCGCGGACCGGGAGGCCGGGAACCGGCTGCGGATGCCGGTGACCGTGCTCCAGCAGGACTGGGGGGCCGCCCTCGGGTACGACGCCGTGGCGCTGTGGGGCGCCTGGGCCCCCGACCTGGTGCACACGACGGTCAAATCCGGGCATTTCATGGCCGAGGAGGACCCGGCCGGCGTCGCCGGGGCTCTGCGCGCCCTTCTCACCCGCTGACCGGTCACCCGTACAGTGGGCCACCGCCCGCGCAGGCCCGGCCAAGGGCAGAACCCTTTCGCGCCCGTCGGCGTCCAATCCCGGTGGAGGGGTGATCGATGGCGGGGACGCTGCTGCCCGAGGATCCGGAGCGGCTGGGGGGGTACTGGTTGTCGGGGCGGCTGGGCGCGGGCGGTCAGGGTGTGGTGTACGAGGCGTACGACGGCCAGGGCCGCCGGGTGGCGGTCAAGGTGCTGCACGGCGACGCCGCGGCGGATCCCGAGCTGCGGGAGCGGTTCGGCCGGGAGGCGGCGGCCGCGCGGCGGGTGGCGTCGTTTTGTACCGCGCCGGTGATCGCGGCCGAGTTGGGCGGGCCGAGGCCGTTCATCGCCTGCCCTACCACGGCGACGGCGACACCTGGTCATGGACGGAGAACGGCGGAGACGAACCGGCCCATGCCCACTACAGCGGGCTGCGCTTCAGCGCGGACGGGCGGTTCCTGCTGGGGTTCGCCGGCCGCGACATCCACGTCTGGCGGGTCTCCGACCAGCGGCAGGTGTTCGGCTACCGGGCCGAGGACGAGGTCATGGACCCTCGCCTGGATCCCGATGGGCACACAGTGCACTACCTGCTCGCCGACAAGGTGGTCGATCTGGACATCCGGGTGCGCGCCGCGTCGGTCCGCCCGCAGGGGAAGGTCTCCACGGCGAGCCTCAGCCCCGACTGCCGCTGGATGGCTGTGCAGGACGACGGCGCTCCGATCCGGATTTGGGACGTACGGCGACGCCGGTTCGCCGGGTCGCTCCCGGGCACGACCGACTGGGGGGTGATGGGCGTCGACTCCGCCGGCCGGACTCTGGTCACCGCCGACACGACCCAAGAACGGCTGCGGGTCTGGGACGTCGCCACCCGCAGGTCACTGTGGGATTACCGGGCACCGGCCGGCCTCCTGGTGGACAGCATCGCGTTCACACCGGATGGGCGGATGCTGGCGGCCGATCTGGGCCGCAACGACAACTTCCCGGGACCGACACGGACTCGGCTGCTCGAGTGGGACACCCATACCGGGCGCTCGATCGGACAGATGAGAGTCGACGACAACGGCGGCATCGTATTCATCGAGCGCGATGGCCGGACGATCGTCACCGACCACGGGCTCATCAACGCCACCTCCGGCCAGTCGATCAAGGTGCCCTTTCCGCCGAGAGCCGTGACGGGCAGCCCCGGCGGCGATCTCATCGCCGTGGGCGGCTACATGGGACGCGTCTTCCTCTGGGACACCAAGGGACCGACCCCCGTGTCACCGGTGCTGCACGGCGCCGTGGAGGCGATCGGCGGCATCGGCTTCTCCCCGCGAAGCGATCTCCTCGCCGCAACGGGAGAGTCCGGCACCTTACAGCTCTGGGACGTCCGCGCACATCGACCGCTCGCCGCCTCCGCTCCCGTCGGCCGCAGGCGGACGGGAGCCGGCCCAGCAGCACCGTCCAGACTTCGCTCGCATGGCCTCGGCGGCCGAGAAGGCCATTTTCCCGGACATGGCCCTCCGCTCCCGAACATGTCCCCAGCCGTCAGGTAGCGGAGTGAGAGATCACGATTGCGGTTCGTGATCATTTCGGAGCGGTGAATGTGACTGACTGGGTGGGCCTTCTGCTTGACCGTGTTCGTGCGCGGGGTGGACGAAGAACGGGTCGCTGTCGCGGGCGCCGTGCTGGCGGTGGTAGGCCGGGTGCACGGTCGGCGGCCACGTGGACGTGGCGGTTAGCCGCACCGGGATCCCCAGTGACAACTCGCGGCGGCGTCTTGCAGGGACCGGACTCTGATCATGGGGAACTGCTTCTTGTAGCGGCCGGCTCTGGCGGTGGCAGGTAGCGGGTCGTCGTCGATCCGGCGGGGAGGTCCCCCTCGGTAGGTGAACCCGAGTGGGGAATCCCCTGAACGCCGGGATCCCGCCCGATCACGATGATCAGACGGGATCCCGGCGGCTTCAGTCCAGCCCTGCCGGAGAACGGCTCCTTGCGCGTCTCGATTCTCCGCCGGCTCGAACGGCTTCCTGATGGGGCGGGCTATCGGAGGTTCTGTTGGTCCAGCCAGGTGGCGATCGCCGCGGCGATCGCTTCGGGCTGGTCCTCCGCCGCGTGGTGCCCGGCTGGGCCGCAGTGTTCGACCTGCAGTCCCGCGACGTTGTCCTTGCACCAGGCGGCGACCTCCGGAGTGATGAGCAGCGTGGGTGAGAAATCGAAGGTGAGCAGGAGCTTGGGGACATCCCGGCTGTCGGCCAGCCAAGTTCCGTACGCGCTGATCCTGGCGGTCACATCGGCAGGGTCGCCGTCGATCGGCAGCGACCGGGTCCAGTTCAGCAGGGGGCGGCGACTCTCTCGAGTGGGGTACGGCAGGCGGTACACGTCGAGGTCCTCGGCGCCGAGCGGGTTCAGCACTCCCCCGGTGTAGGCGGCTTCGACGAAGAGGTGCGTGTCGAGCACCAGCGCCTCGCCCTCGGCGGTGCGGAACCGCGCGGTGTGGGCGCGGGCCTGCTCGGAGAGTTCGCTTGAGTCGATCGGCCGCACGATCGTCTCGAAGAAGGCGACGCCACGCACCCTGCCGGGGTTTCGGGCCGCCCAGTCGAAGGCGAGCGAGCCGCCCCAGTCGTGGCCGACGAGCACGATGTCGTCCAGGCCGAGGGCGTCGAAGAAGGCGTCCAGGTAGCGGGCGTGGTCGGCGAACCGGTAGTCGCCGACCGGCTTGCCCGAGCGGCCCATGCCGATGAGGTCAGGGGCGATCAGCCGTCCCGCGCCGACCAGCGGGAGGATCGTGCGCCACATGTGGGAGGAGGAGGGGTTGCCGTGCAGGAAGACGACGGTGGCTCCGCTGCCGTGGTCTTCGTAGTGAATCGTCGAGTCGAGGACGTCGATGCTGGGCATGATGGGCGCTTCCTTGTCTTCAGCCTGCGAACAGCACGCCGTTGGCCCTGGCCAGGACGGTGTTGAGCACGCGGGCCGCGACGGTGAGGTCCTCGGCGGGCAGGTCGCCCCACAGCCCCTGGATGATCGGGCCGAGCGCGGTGCGCACCTGCGTCCACTGCTGCTGACCGGCCTCGCTGACCTGCACGTCGCCGCCTTCGCCGCCGTCCTTCAGCAGGCCCGCGGCGGTCAACTCGGCGATGCGCTCGGCCACGGACGCCTCGCTGAACTTGGTGGCCTTGCTGACCTTGCCGATGAGCTCGGCGCGGTCGATGGTCCCGCCGCTCACCGAGGTCAGCGTGAGCGTGACCCACTGGGGTTCGGTGATGCCGGTCCCGTCGAGCTGACGCTCCAGGATCGCGTTGAGGGTCTTCTCGGTCTGGCCGATGAGCGCGGTGCCGAAGGGCAGGGTGGGTGCCATGACTCCATCCAATCCAGCGAAATAGAACGTTTGTCTGATTAACGGTCGGGCTTCGCGGATCAGCTCGCGCGGGTCCAGAGGGGGGTGATCCGCTGCTCACGGAATCGCCAGCCCGCCGGCGTCCGCACCGCGATGCCCCCCATGCGCAGCCCGCCGGTGAAGTGGGGCGCTTGGCCGTCGCGGTAGTAGAACACGAGCGAGTAAGCAGAGACGGCGGCCTCATCGCCGTCGATCTCCGCCAGCAGGTCGGTGGTCAGGTGCTGGGCCTGCTGCCCCTCGACCTCGCTCTTGCGCATGAAGTCGACGACGTTGTCGATGCCGCGCAGTTCGCCTCCACGGGGCGAGTGCACCGCCACGTCGTCGGCGAAGACAGTGTGCGCATCCGCCCAGCGCTTCTCGTCGAGCAGGCGGGCGAAGCGGGCGAACAGATCGGCGATCTCGATGCGGTCGGCGACCGCGGTGTTCGTGGACACAGTGCCCTCTTCCATTAGTTGAATTAACGTTTATGTGCCAAACGTTTGTGATGTGAACGAAGCTACATCGTTAGTGGGGCGAACGCAACAGGAGGTAAGATCGGCGGCATGACCAGCAGAGCCGACGCCTCGGACATGCCGCACGACGGCGAGACGAAGACGCCGGACAGACTGCGCCGACGGGCCAGCCGCCTCCTGTCCGGCCTGACCGCACAGTCGGACCGGCTGGTGAACGACGGACTGGCCAAGGTCGACGCCCGCAAGTGGCACTACGCCGTGCTGGCCTCGTTGCAGGAGCACGGCCCGGGCAGCCAGGCGACGCTGAGCCGGCGCACCGGCATCTACCGCAGCGACATGGTCGGCGTACTCAACGAGCTGGCCGAGCGCGGCCTCATCGAACGGACGCCGGATCCCGATGACCGCCGCCGCAACGTCATCACGATCACCGCCCAAGGCCGCCGGCGCCTGCGCCGCCTCGACCAGGTCCTCGACGACCTCCACGACGAGCTGCTCGCCCCGCTCGCTCCCGCCGAACGCGACCAGCTCGTCCAGCTACTCACTCGCCTGCTGGACCACCACATGCACGCACCGGAGCCCCGGTCTCCTAACCCCCACCCTCCTGCCCCTTCCATGGCTGGCCCCAGGTAGAGATCAATGCCGGCATCCCTATGCCCCCGAAATGCCCAGGGCTGTGCCGTACAGGCGCTTGACGTGCAGTCTGATCACGCACCGGCGCTCCTCGGAAGGTCCCTCGCTCCAGCAGAAGGTCTTGATCATGATGTGGGTCGCCGCCGAGGTGTCGGGATTAGAAGATTTAACGACACCCTCTGATCGGGCCCCGCAAGTCCTCTGGAAAACCGGGCATCGAGTGACGAACCGTGACGTCAGATGGCCGGTTCCGCACACGAATTGACGACAGGATTTTCCGACAGGAAGATCGGGCTCCAACCCTTCCGAGGAGAGTCCGGTGCAGATCGTCTACTCCCGCGTCTCCACCGCGGCCCAGTCCCTGCTGCGGCAGCGCCACATCCTCACTGAGGCCGGCCTTCTTGTGCGCACCGAAGGTGTCGCCGAGGGATTCCGGCCTGCCGACGGCGTCCTCCTCTTCGAGGACCCCGCCACCACCTCCAAGATCCCCGCCCTCGACCGGCCCGCGTTCGGCAAGATCGCCGCCAGGGCGCACCCCGGCGACACCCTGACGGTCTCGGAGCTGTTCCGGCTCTGCCGCGACCTGCTCGACATCCACGCCGTCCGCAACTGGTGTCAGGCCCGCGGCGTCGCCCTGCGCGTCCTGTCCGGACCGCTGTCGAACTTCCACGATCTGGCCGCAGGCGACGCGACCACCGCCGTCATCATCAACGTGATCACCGCCGTCGGCCAGTTCCAGCGTGACATCCAGAACGAGCTCACCGTCGAGGGGATCGCCGCAGCCGAGGCCGAAGGCCGCTACCGCGGCCGGCCGCCCGCGCTGGACGGTGACCGGCGCGAGGACGTGCGGGCGGCCTTCGGGGAGGGCACGTCGATCGCGGCCCTGGCACGGGCTCATGGGGTAAGCCGGGCGGCCGTGCGAACCGCCCTGGCCGACCTGCTGCCCGGCCAGGGCGTCCAGGCTCGGGCATCGGCGTGATCGACGGGAAGGGTCAGGCGACCAGGTCGAGGTTGAGACGGCGGCCCATGTCGATGTCGATCGTGCCGTACAGGTTGGCGTTGGACCAGAACAGCGGCGAGAGTCCTCGCTTGTCGGCGTCCGTCATCTTCTTCTGCCAGGCGGTGTCCTTGAGGACGGACTGAACCAGCAAGGTGTTGATGAAGACGAGCGCCGACTGGAGCAGGTGAAGGCTGAGCATGGAGACCTCCTGATGCTCCTTGTCGCTGCCCGGGATGGTGCCGGCGCTGCCGTAGAACAGGTCGGTGTTGGCCGAGTTCCAGTTCTCCACGACCTGCAGGCCCTCGTGGATCTCGCGGCGCAGCCCCTCGGAGGCGACGTACTCGGCGACGAACACGCTCTTGACCGCCTTGCCGAGTTCCTCGATGGCCTTGTAGGTGGGGTGTTTGGGGCCGCCGCGGGTGAAGCGTCGCAGCACTTGCTCGGCCTCGGCCGTGCCCAGCCGCAGGGCGGTGGCGTATTTCACCATCTGGTCATACTGCTGAGCGATGATCTCCCAGTCGATCGGCTTGTCGGCCACCATGCCGGTCAGGCAGGACGGGACCTGGTCGTCGGCGTCGGCCTTCACCAGCTTCTGCCGGGCGATGTTCTTCATCCGCGGCAGCAGCTTGAACCCCAGCAGGTGCGAGAACGCGAACCCGACCAGCGACTGGCCATGACTATCGGTGTACTGGCGATCGATGGTGGCGTCGGTGCAGTGCCGCAGCACACCCTCCATCATCGCGGCAACCTCGGAGGCGTTGCAGGTCCGAAGCTGGGAGTAGACACACACCGACTTACGGTCGACGTGCCAGTAGATCATGACGCCGGGACCACCGTAGCGGGCGTGGTACTCGGTCATCAGGTTCGATGACCACGACCCGAACTTCTTCGAGTCTGACGCGCACGCGGTCCCGTTGCCCCACCACAATGGATCCCGCATCCTCAGGGTGGCATTGACCAGGGTTGCGATCGCCGCGCGGAGGTTGTCGCGGTTGACGAACAGGTGCCGGGTCGCGCGCAGGGCCGCCTCGGTCTCGCCGTGGCGGCCGCCGTCGGCGACCCGTTTGATCCCCACGTTCGTGCCGAGCGCGTACAGCACCAGCAGCAGCCGTTTGCGGATCACCTCCCGCGGGGTCACCTCCCTGGTCGCGACCGTGGTGAACGCGTCGGTGAAGTCGGTGACGAAGTCCGACTCCTTCAAGAAGTCCAGCAGGTCGATGATCCCCCAGCGGGCGGCGACCTCCGTGTGCAGCGCCCGCAGGTTCTCCGGGACCTTCAGCTTGCCCAGGTCGGGGATGTGCCACCGCGGCTCACCGCGGTGCGTCTTCACCTTCGCGCCGCCGGACTTGTTCCTATTGACCGCTTGGCCGCAGGCCGCCATCGAGGCGCGCATCGCCTCCTTCAACGTGGCGATGAACACGTCGGCATCCAGCGGCTGGCGCAGGTTCTCGTAGTGGACGTCCCGGTTGTCCTCGAAATCGGCCGGCAGATCCTCCTCCGGGTTGCGCCAGCGGCGGGCGCCGGCCACGTAGATCTCGCGGCGGCGCAGCGCGTCCTTCAGTGACACGATCACACACAGTTCGTAGGAGGCCCGCTCGATGACCCCGTTGTCGTCGACGACCGCTTCCAGCCAGCCATCCGGCACCACCCCTTGGATGGGCACGCTCTCGCTGGCGTCGTAGTGGCGGGTGGTGTTCGGGATGTCGGCGTAGCGCTGCAGCAGGTCCAGGGCGTCCATCACCGGCCGGTAGGCGGTGTTGTTGCACTTGAACTCGATCGCGGCCAGCAGCTTGGGCAGCATCCGCCGGTAGTAGGAAGTGTAGGAACTGGTCAGAACTGTCCGCACCCGCGCCTTGAAGGCCCCGGCGTCCGCCTTCGCCTCGGCCACCAGCGCCTGCAGCGTCGCCTCCCCGCCCGGCACCGCCGGGAACACCACCTGCCGGACCGTGCCCTCCGGAGCCCGCAGCGACGCCTCGGCGATCGAGAACAGCTTCTCGGTCTTGCGATGCACCTTCTTGGCCTCGGCCTCGATCGCCTTCTCGACCTTCCGCTCAGCCCGCGTGTTGATCTTCGAGACCAGGCCGATGAACAGATCGACCAGCGCGTCGGTGATCTCCGTCGTCCGCGACCACGCCAACGCGGCCACCAACGTCAACCGGACCGGCGGCTGGTTCGCCGCGAAGTCCGACGGATGCGAGGCCATCGCCCGCGCCCGCCAGGAGGCCACCAGCCGGTCGGAGTACCCGCCGAACAGATCCGCCGACAGTCCCAACGCTTTGGCCCGCCGCAGCTTGACGATCTCCTCCAGCAGCGTCTCCAGCCCCAGCCGTCCAGGGTCGGACTTCAGCTCGAGCAGGAACCCATCCGCACCCGTGGCCAGCTCCCACAGCGACCGCGCCGAATCCGCCGACAACCCGTTCAGCACATGCAGGCAGAACTCCCGCTCGAACCGAGCCCGGCCTGCGCCCACGATCCGGTCCACCCGCCCCGGCGGCTCGATCTTCAACGTCCGGCAACGCCTCAGCAGCGCAGCCCGCAGTCTCTCGTCCGTGAACACCATCGGGCAGATCTTGTCCGCCAGCCACTCGGCGAGCACGTCCTCATCCGCTCGGGTCGACTCCCGAAACCCCAGCGCGTCCCGCACTTGGGCTCGGTGCCGCTCGATCGATCGGCCCGACCAGTCGTACTCCGCCAGCAATGCCGGCTCGACCTTCACCTGGCCGGCCACGTAGTCCACCGCGACCTTGGGCAGCTCACCCACATGCCGCGGGAACCGCCCCTCCTGCTCGAAAAACTTCAGCATCAGGCCGAAACCCAGACGAGTCGCCCCCGTCTTGTTCCCTACCAGTTCCCAGTCGCCGTCCAGCAGCGTCCACGCCGCGATCAGTTCTTCCGGTTCCCACTCCCGCCGCACCCGATCCGCCCTCCCACCCGACCGTCTCCAACACGAACACGATCAAGCACAATGGCCCAC
>NZ_MWJN01000081.1:0-41364 GCF_002027145.1 Microbispora sp. GKU 823
AAGGACGCCGCCGACCCCGCCCGGTGACCCGGCCCGCGGCACAGGGCGCCCGGAGACGCGGAAACGCCCGCCCCCGGAAAGGGGCGGGCCGGTGAAGGGTGCTGACGGTGCGCGGGCGGGGCCCGGGCGGCCTCTCGGAGCTTGTGGCACGCCGCAGGGCCGCGACCGCGCCGAGCTCAGACCTTGCCGATGACCTCGGCGGCGCCGGGCACCTCGTTGATGGAGCGCTGCTTCGGGCCCACGTAGTTGGCGCTGGGGCGGACCAGCCTGCCCGTGCGCTTCTGCTCCAGGATGTGGGCGGCCCAGCCGGCGGTCCGGGCGCAGGTGAACATCGAGGTGAACATGTTCGACGGCACCTCGGCGAAGTCGAGGACCACCGCGGCCCAGTACTCCACGTTGGTCGCGAGGACCCGGTCCGGCTTGCGGGCGTGCAGCTCCTCGAGCGCGGCGGTCTCCAGCGCGGCGGCGACCTCGTAGCGCGGCGCGCCCAGCTCCTTGGCCGTACGGCGCAGCACGCGGGCGCGCGGGTCCTCGGCCCGGTAGACCCGGTGGCCGAAGCCCATGAGCCGCTGGCCCTTGTCCAGCTCGCTCTGGACGTACTTGCGGGCGTCACCCATCTTCTCGACGCCCTCGATCATGTGCAGCACCCGCGCGGGCGCGCCGCCGTGCAGCGGGCCGGACATCGCGCCGACCGCGCCCGACAGGGCGGCCGCCACGTCGGCGCCGGTGGAGGCGATCACGCGGGCGGTGAACGTCGAGGCGTTCATGCCGTGCTCCGCGGCCGACGTCCAGTAGGCGTCGATGGCCTTCACGTGCTTGGGGTCGGGCTCACCGCGCCAGCGGACCATGAAGCGCTCGACGATGCTCTCGGCCTCGTCGACGCGCTTCTGCGGGACCATGGGCAGGCCCAGGCCGCGGGCCGACTGCGCGACGAACGACAGAGCCGTCACCGAGGCGCGTGCGAGATCGTCGCGGGCCTGGTCGTCGTCGATGTCGAGCAGCGGGCGGAAGCCGTACGACGGCGCCAGCATGGCCAGCGCGCTCTGTACGTCTACTCGGATGTCGCCGGAATGGACGGGAAGTGGGTACGGCTCCGCCGGGGGCAGGCCCGGCTGGAACGTGTTGTCGACGAGCAGGCCCCAGACGTGTCCATAGGAGACGTTGCCCACGAGCTCTTCGATGTCGACGCCCCGGTATCGCAGGGCGCCCCCTTCTTTGTCCGGTTCCGCGATCTCGGTCTCGAACGCCACCACGCCTTCGAGCCCGGGTTTGAAGTCGGACATTCTCGGCCGCCTCCCTCTCTTGTGAAGTCCAGAGCCTTGATGTCGAGATACCGGCGGGTCAATTTAACCCGCAGCGCCCGACTGTCGCGCCCCCGGCCCTACCCAACGGGGTTCTCCCAGGTAGGGGCCACCGAGCGAGACGTACGCCGAGCACGCGAGAATACCTTTCCGTGGACAGCGCTTCGCACCTCCCCGGGCTCCGGCACAGTTACGAAGGTGAGCCCCTCCTCGAATCCGGCATGGCCGCCGACCCGGTGACACAGTTCGCGCTGTGGTTCGCGGACGCCGTCGCCGCGGGCCTGCCCGAACCGAACGCCATGGTCGTCGCCACCAGCTCCGCCGGAGGCCGTCCCTCCGCCCGCACCGTCCTCCTCAAGGGCTTCGACGAGCGCGGGTTCGTCTTCTTCACCAACTACGAGTCTCGCAAGGGCCGCGACCTCGGTGAGAACCCGCGGGCCTGCCTGCTGTTCCCCTGGCATCCCATCAGGCGGCAGGTCCGTGTGGAGGGCTCGGTCGTACGGCTCCCGCGCGAGGACAGCGCCGCCTACTTCCACTCTCGTCCGTACGGCTCCCGCATCGGCGCGTGGGCCTCCCGTCAGTCGGCCGTCGTGGAGTCGAGGGAGCAGCTCGACGCCAGGTTCCGGGAGCTGGCCGCGCGCTGGCCGGAGGACCCGCCGCTGCCGGACTTCTGGGGCGGCTTCCGGGTGGTGCCCGCGGAGGTCGAGTTCTGGCAGGGCCAGACCGACCGCATGCACGACCGGCTCCGCTACCGGCGCAGCGGCGGCTCCTGGACGCTGGAGCGCCTCGCCCCCTGAGGTCCCGCCCCCGACGCCGATCAGAGCAGCCCGGCCGCTCAGGGCAGCCCGGCCGCTCAGAGCAGCCCGGACGCTCAGGGCAGCCCGGACGCTCAGGGCAGCCCGGCCGCGACCTTGAGGTCGGCGAGGAAGCCGGCGTACGCCTCGTCCCGGTCGGGCGCGCGCAGGATCGCCGAGGGGTGGATCGTCGCGACGTAGTACGCCCCTCGCGCCGGGGGACCGGCTCCCCCCGATGCCTGGTGACGCGGAAGTCCGGGCCCAGCAGGGCCCGGGCGGCGGTGGCCCCCAGCACCACGGTCACCTCCGGGTCCACCAGGTGCATCTCGGCCTCGAGCCAGGGCCGGCAGGCGTTGATCTCTCCCACGGTGGGCTTCTGGTGGATTCTGCGCTTGCCGCGGGGCTCGTACTTGAAGTGCTTGACCGCGTTGGTCACGTACACCGCCTCGCGCTCGATGCCCGCCTCTTCGAGCGCCTTGTCGAGCATGTGCCCGGCGGGCCCGACGAACGGCGCGCCCTCGCGGTCCTCCTGGTCGCCCGGCTGCTCGCCGACCAGCATGAACCGTGCGTCGGGAACGCCCTCGCCGAAGACCGTCTGCGTGGCGGCGCGGTAGAGGTCGCAGCCCTCGCAGTGCCGTGCGGCCTCCCTGAGCGCGGGCAGGCTGATCTCCGCCGGAAGGAATCGCTGGGCTCCGATGTTTCCCATCCTGGGTCGCTTCCCCAATAAGGTCGGCTGCGAACACGGGGGAGGTCGTAGCATCGATTTACAAGGACTGGAGGAGCCTTGACCGCACACGGCCTGATCGACACGACGGAGATGTACCTCCGGACGATCTTCGAACTCGAAGAGGAGGGCATCGTCCCGCTCCGCGCCCGGATCGCCGAGCGACTGCAGCAGAGCGGTCCGACCGTCAGCCAGACGGTGGCGCGCATGGAGCGCGACGGCCTGGTCAAGGTCGAGGGGGACAGGCACCTCAGCATGACCGCGCTGGGCCGCACGCTGGCCATCCGCGTCATGCGCAAGCACCGCCTCGCGGAATGCCTGTTGACGCAGGTGATCGGCATGCCGTGGGAAGAGGTCCACATCGAGGCGTGCCGCTGGGAGCACGTGATGTCGGAGTCGGTGGAGACCCGGCTCGTGAACCTTCTCAAGAACCCCCGGGTGTGCCCGCACGGCAACCCGATCCCGGGTCTGGACGAGCTGGGGGTGCCGCAGTCCGGTTCGGCCGGAGATGAGATGGTGTCTCCCATGGTGACCCTCGCGGGACATGCCCCCGTGCCCGTTGTAGTGCGCCGAATCAGCGAACAAGTGCAAAGCGATCCCGCCGTGATGCTTAAACTCAAGCAAGTTGGGATACAACCGGGACGCGAGGTGACGCTCGCGGCGAGTGACAACGGTGTAACGGTGACTGGTGATGGTGAGGTGGGAACCACGACCGCGGACCTTCCGAGGGACGTCGCCTCACACGTTTTTGTCACCAGACGATGACGGAATGAGTTGTGCCTGGTTGAATCCCCTAGGGAGTCCTTTCATTTCTCGCGACCCAGCCTTCGCAGGAGCGCCCGTGCCCGGCATAGCGAACCCACCTCGTCAAGGGACGGTCGTGGCATGAGGCGATGGGGAGATCTGTCACAGGACGCCGACGACCACCTTTCCGCCGGTTCGGTTCTCGACCACGCGGAGATGGCCGTGGTCGTGACCGACCGCTTCAGCAACGTCCTGTACTGGAACCCCTTCGCCGAGCAGTTGTTCGGCCGCGTGGGCGCGTCTCCGGGCAAGGAGTCGCTGCACACCCTGGGGATTTCGGAGAAGGACCATCCGCTCACGGCCGAACTGGCCAAGCACGTGCTGCGCGGCGGCGTGTGGGAGGGCACGTTCGACGTGGCCCGAGGCGACGGCACGACGATCTACGTGCGCGCGCAGGCCGTGCCGCTGCGGCACCCCTCCGGCTCCGTGAGCGGCATCGTGATCACCGCGCGCGAGGCGATGCGCAGCAACGAGCGTGAGAAGGACCGCTTCGGCCTGCTCGAGCGGATCGGCGAGCGGCTCGCCGGCTCCCTGTACGTCGAGGAGACGCTCAACCGGGTCGCGGAGATGCTCGTCCCGCAGTTCGCCGACCACTGCTTCATCGAACTGGTCGAGGGCGACCGCCTGGTGCGCAAGGTCTCCACGCACGTGAACGGCTGGACGCCGCCGCCGGACACCTGGCGGCCGGTCGGCGCGGAGATCAGATACCCCCTCGGGCACTACGCCGAGACCGCCCTGCGCCGCCAGGAGACGATCCTCGTCGAGGACTTCTCCCAGGTCAGCTACCCGGCGACGAGCGAGGGTGCGGCCCGGCTGTGCGGCGAGATCGGAGTGACCTCGGCCATCGCCGCCCCGCTGTGCGTGCGCGGCGAGACGTTGGGCCTGATGTACCTGGGCCTGTCCAACCTCTCGAACCGCCGTTCGCCCCACTACGACACCTTCGACCGCGACTTCGTGGGCGCCATCGCCACCCGCGTCGCGCTCGCCGTCGACAACGCGCTGCTGTTCGAGGAGGAGCGGCACACCGCCGAGTCGTTCCAGAAGCACCTGCTCCCGCGTCAGCCGCTGCCCTCGCTCGACGGCCTGGAGATCGCGGTCCGCTACTACCCGGCCGCCCCGCTCGCCTCGCACGGCCAGGGCATCCAGACCCAGGTGGGCGGCGACTGGTACGACGTGATCCCGCTGTCGGCCGGCCGCGTCGGCATCGTGATCGGCGACGTCGAGGGCCGGGGGGCCAAGGCGGCGGCCGTCATGGGCCAGCTCAGGGCCGCGTTGCGGGCCTTCGCCCAGGACGACAAACCGCCCGCCGACATCCTCGCCCGCCTCGACGAGTGGACCAGGATCGTCGCCGCGCCCGAACACGACGACTTCGGCGCCGACATCACCAACCCGCCGATCGTCACCTGCCAGTACATGGTGTACGACGCGTGGTCGAGGCAGCTGTCGTTCGCCAACGCCGGGCACGCCCCGCCGCTGCTGATCGTGGACGGCGAGGTCAGGGACCTGGACATCACCGAGGTCGGCCAGCCGCTGGGGGTGCGGGCCAAGGGCATGCACGCCGACCTGGTCTACAAGGAGGAGACGAGGGAGCTGCCGCCCGGCGCGACCCTGCTCCTCTACACCGACGGCCTGGTCGACCGCAGGCCGCCGCGCGACTCCGCCACGGGCGTCCCCGATGACGACGAGGCGCTCGACGTCCTGCGTGAGAAGCTGGCCAAGGCGTCGGGGGAGTCCGTCGAGCGCATCGCCGACCTGGCCACGGTGGCCGTCCCCGGCGAGATCGACGACGACATGGCCATCCTCGTCGTCCGCTCGGCGGGCACGGAGCTGCAGTCCCAGGAGCGTACGTTCCCGGCCCAGCCGATCATGGTGAGCGAGGCGCGGCGGATGGCGTCCGAGGCGTTCGCCGGATGGCAGGTGCCCGAGGAACGCGCGGAGCTGGCCTGCCTGCTCGTCTCCGAGGTCGTGACCAACGTGGTCCTGCACGCCGCCAGCGCCAGCGTGCCGCGCCGCGAGCTCGTGCTCGACGGTCCGCCGCTGCCGTTCGACGAGTCGTGGGACGTGCCGGGCTTCGAAGAGGAGATCGCGGGCGACAAGGAGTTCACCCTGCGGCTGCGCAGGGGCGCGGAGTCCGTCTGGGTCGAGGTCTTCGACCAGGACCTCCGCCTGCCCCGCATCCGCAGCGCGGGGGAGAACGACGAGGGCGGCCGTGGCCTCTACCTCGTCGACCAGCTCGCGCGACGCTGGGGCTCCCGCCCGACCCGCGAGGGCAAGGCGGTCTGGTTCGAGATCCCCATCGGCGGTCGTTAGGTCGTGACGCGCCCCCGGCGCGGGGGCGCGTCACGGTCAGTTCTTCTGCTTCAAACAGCTGTAGCCGCTCGGCCGGTCGGGTTCGAGCGTCACCTGCCGCAGCACGGTCGCTTCCATGGAGATGCGGAAGGTCTCCTGGTGCGCGCAGTCGTACAACGCGTACGCGCCCTCGCGTTCGCCGAGCAGCAGCACCTGCACGCCGCCGCGCAGCACCTTGCCGCTTTCGCGGTCGTTGAGCACCACCCACTGGTCCTGGAAGCCCACCATCGACAGGAGCATGCTGGCGGGCCTGCCCTTCTCGGCGACGGCGAGCGCGTCGCTCTCCATCTGCCCCATCAGCGCGAAGCCCAGCCCGATGCCGGTGAACGCGGCCACCACGATCTTCATGCCGGCGCGGCCGGTCGGCCGCCGCCGCAGCAGCCGGAACGGCACGAGGAAGGCCAGGGCGCCGATCACCACCGCGGTGATCACGATGCCGGCCAGCGACGCGCCCTCGCCCAGCCCGAGGTAGCCGAGGAAGCCCCAGTAGCTCGCCCCGCACCACAGCGCACCGGCGGTCGCGGCGGCCCACGGGCGCACACGTACGGCCTGGGCCAGGCGGAACAGATGGCCGAGGGTGGCCTTGTCGAGCAGCCAGACGGCCGCCACGACGATGCCCGCGACCAGCGCGCCGCCGATGATGAGCAGGATCAGCGTTCCCACCAGGCGGCCGAACATGGTGGCCTGGTCGATGCCCGCCTGCTCCGGACTGATGTTGAAGATGCCGTACACCTGCTGGATGCCGAGATAGAGCAGCGCGTACAGGGCTATGCCGATGGGCACCACGACTGATCCGCTGCGTTCCAGCAGGTCGACGACGCCGGCTTTCATGTCCGGCTCCGGCGGGTCGGCGAGGCCGGTGTGCTCCTCCGGCTTGGTGATGGTCATTTATCGGTTCATTTCGTCTTCGGTCGTTGCGACGGAACATGATTGCAGCCCGCGCGGACGAGCACGCACCGGATCCGCCTCGACGGTCGGGGAGCGGACACCACGCGCTGCGCGCTTCTTTCCGGCCGTCCCGGGTGCTTGACTCGGACGCATGGAGCTCGCCCACGACCGCCGCGGCAGCGGCCCGCCGCTGGTCCTCCTCCACGGCATCGGTCACCACCGGCACGGCTGGCTGCCGGTCCTCGACCTGCTCGCCGAGCGGCACGACGTCATCGCGGTGGACCTGCCCGGCTTCGGCGAGTCCCCGCCGCTGCCGTACGGCACGCCGTACAACGTGGAGACGCTGGGGCGGGCGGTGCGGGAGTTCTGGACCGGGCTCGGCCTGAGCCGGCCGCACGTCGCGGGCAACTCGCTGGGCGGCTACATCGCGCTCGACCTGGCGTCCTCCGCCGACGTCCGCACGGCCGTCGCGCTGTCTCCCGCCGGGTTCTGGTCCCGGCTCGAGTACGCGTACGCGCGGGCCGTGCTGCGCCTGCTGCGGCTGGCGGTGCGGGCGGACGGGCTGCCCACGCTCGCGGCCGGAACGGACGAGGGGAAGGCGCTGGCCTTGGGGCTGTTCGTGGCCCGTCCGGAGCGGCTGTCCCGCGAGGCCGTGCTGGCGGCGGCCGTGGCGATGCGCGAGTGCGTGGGGTTCGAGGAGACGCTGGACTCGCTGGCGTGGGTCGCGCCGCCCGCGCCGCCCCAGGTGCCGGTCACCATCGCCTGGGGCGACCGCGACCGGCTGCTGCCGCGCCGGCAGGCCGTACGGGCGGCGCGGTGGGCGGGGCAGCGGGCGCTGCTGCTGCGGGGCTGCGGCCACGTGCCGATGAGCGACGACCCGGAACTGGTCGCGCGGGTGATTCTCGAAGGCAGCGTCCGCGAAGGCGGCGAAGACCCGCGCTGAGTCTCTCTGTGCCGCTTGTGCCGACGGGCGCGCGGGGGCGGGGAAACCCACGCATACTGATCCGTGTGGACACCGGACTCATCCTTCTGGTCTTCCTGGCGTTCCTGTTCGCGTGGCTGCTGAACAAGGTGCGCCGGTTCTTCCGGCTGAGCCCGGTGGCCTACGGAGGCGTGATGGTCGTGTTCGTGGTGGCCATGCTGCTGATCTGGGGGCAGCAGCACAGCTGATTTGTTGCTTCAGAAGCCGAAGGACCGGCCGATGATCTCCTTCATGATCTCGGTCGTGCCGCCGTAGATCGTCTGTACACGGCTGTCCAGCCAGGCCTTGGCCACCGGATACTCCAGCATGTAGCCGTAGCCGCCGTGAAGCTGGACGCACCGGTCGATGACCTTGTTCTGCAGCTCGGTGGTCCACCACTTGGCCTTGGCCGCGTCCACCGCCGTGAGCTCCTTGGCGTTGAGCGCTCGCACGCACTTGTCCACGTAGTGGCGGGCGATCTCCACCTCCGTGGCCAGTTCGGCCAGCAGGAACCGGGTGTTCTGGAACTTGCCGATGCTGCGGCCGAAGGCCGTACGGTTGCGGCAGTACTCGATCGTCTCCTCCAGCACCGTCTCCGCCGCGGCCACGGCCGCCACCGCGATCGACAGCCGCTCCTGCGGCAGGTTGTTCATGAGCTGGAAGAAGCCCTGGCCCTCCTCGCCGCCCAGCAGGTTGGCCACCGGCACCCGGACGTTCTCGAAGAACAGCTCGGCGGTGTCCTGCGCGTGCATGCCGACCTTCTCCAGGTTCCGGCCGCGGGTGAAGCCCTCCATACCGCGCTCCACCACCAGCAGCGAGGTGCCGCGCGCGCCCGCCGAGGGGTCGGTCTTGGTCACGACCACGACGAGGTCGGAGTTGATGCCGTTGGTGATGAAGGTCTTCTGGCCGTTCACCACGTAGTGGTCGCCCTCGCGGACGGCGGTGGTGCGGATGCCCTGCAGGTCGCTGCCGGCCCCCGGCTCGGTCATCCCGATGGCCGTGATCAACTCACCGGACGCGAAGCTGGGCAGCCAGCGCTGCTTCTGCTCGTCGTTGGTCAGATCGACCATGTACGGCGCCATGATGTCGTTGTGCAGGCCGAATCCCAGGCCGGTGGCGCCGACGCGGATGATCTCCTCGACGATCACCATGTTGTAACGGAAGTCGGTGATCCCCGAGCCGCCGTACTCCTCCGGCACGGAGAAGCCGAACATGCCCAGCTCGCCCGCCTTCTTCCACACGTCGCGGGGGACGATGCCGTCCTTCTCCCACTGCGCGTGGTGGGGGACGACCTCACGGGCCATGAACTCACGGACGGTCTCGCGGAAGAGGTCGTGCTCCTCGTCGAAGAGGTCTCGCCGCATCGGGTACGCCTTCCGGCTCAGGGTCTGTTGGCCGCACCAGAATACGATTCTGGTCGTTCCCTGGTCGATCGGCTTCAAGTCGTACGGAGGGTCACAACTCCGAAACCATCGCGATAACGGCCCCTTTGACCGCTTCGGTTACCCCTAAGATCTACCTTCGGTTTGCTATAGGCCCGCCAGGGCGGACCTGTGATCGGAGTATGCGGTGATTCGGTGGAAAGCTGGTCTTCCTAGGACCATGGCCGCCTTGGCCCTCGGCCTGGCCGGTACGGCAATCGTCGTCGTGCCCTCGATGACGGCACAGGCCAATACCGCCGACCTCGTCGTCGATTACGCCTGCCAACAGGGCATCGCCACCTCGGGTTCGGGCACCGTCTATCTTCGGACGAAGCTCACCGTTCCCACCACGCTGAACGTCGGCGATCCGCTCAACGTGGCGTGGAAGCTGAACTACAAGGACGCGACGCGCTTCGGAGCGCCCGCGCGGCTGCCCAACGGTGGCCGGATCGAGGTGACCGGGCGGGTCAACCTCACCGGCAGCTGGATCGGGCAGCTTCAGCCCAAGGGGTCCGTGGACCAGCCGGGCGCGATGATCAAGGGCACGCCGCTCAATCTTCCCGACGGCATCGCCGACTTCGCGTACACCGATCGAGAGGGAACCCTCACGGTCAAGCCCGGCAAGCTGTTCGTCGACTTCCGTCCCCCCGCCTCCGAGGTCATGGTCAACGACGACGACCCGGCGATCACCTACAGCGGCGGCTGGGAGAACCTCGAAGGGCAGCCGAGCGGGGACAACGACTACCACCTGGACCTGCACCGGACGACGGTGGCCGGCGCCTGGGCGTCCTTGACCTTCACCGGCACCGGAGTGGACTACGTCGCGCAGCGAGACCGGCGTGCGGGACCGATCGACATCGCCATCGACGGTCAGCCCGGTACTCCGCCGCGGATCGATCCCTCGACGAACGACGACGGCACCCCGGTGAACGACGCCAACAAGGGCGGGCAGACCCTGTGGAAGTTCCGCGGTCTTAAGTACGGCGAGCACACGATCACGATCAAGAACGTCGAGGACGCCAAGTGGGGCCAGCTCGACGCGTTCCGCGTGGTCACTCGGGAGCTGGTCAACCCGCCGCAGGAGTACCGCGCCGAGTGCACGCTCATCAGCGCACCGGTCGGTATTGAGGTGACGATCGGCGGTGGCGACAACCCGGCCAGCCCGTCGCCGGACAGCTCGCCGGACAACTCGCCTTCTCCGGACAGTTCGGCCAGCCCTTCGGGAAGCGTCTCGCCGAGCGTGTCCCCCACTCCCACCCCCACGCCTTCCCAGTCGCCGAGCGGCGGTCAGTCGCCCTCGCCGTCGCCGTCGCCTTCGGCGAGCAGGAGCCCGAACCTGGCGCCGACGCAGAACTACGTGGTGGCGGTGGTCACGCAGGGCAGTCCTTCGCCGACGGCGACGAAGACGGTGACGCTGACCGCGACGCCGACCGTGGCGCAGGTGGCGATCACGCCACAGGGCGGCGCGCAGACCGGTGAGGCTCCGGAGCGTGTGTCGTCCTCGGGCATGCTGCTGATCGGCTCGGGTGGCGCGCTGTTGATGATCGGAATGCTCAGCGGTGTGGCAATGCTCCGGCGCAGGGCGGCGCACTCGGGCGAGCGGAGCTGAGAAGGATGACGATGAACGACACTCCTGACGGTGGCGCTCCCGAGCAGGGCGGCGCGGGCACCGACGCCAAGAAGACGCGTAAGCCGCTGCCCCAGCCGGTCCTCGCGACCCTGCTCGTGGCCGGGTCGTTCGGCGGCATCGCGGCCGTGATGGCCGGGATGCTCGCCGTGCTGAGCCCCTCGGACCCGCAGGAGAGCGGGCCGGTCCCGGGCGCGGTGAACGTCCAGGACGCGGGCAACGTGGCCTTCCTGCCGCCCACCGTGGGGCCGGGCGGGCCGGGTGTGCCGCTCACGGCGGCGGACCCGACCGCGCCGCCGCCGCTTCCCGCGATCAAGCCGATCGCCCCGCTGACCCTCACGAGCGCGGCATCGTCATCCCAGACGCCGCTTTCGTCGTCCTCGTCCTCGTCGTCGACCGCCAAGAAGACGACGACCAAGAAGGTCACCGGCAGGCCGCTCAAGATCAGCATTCCGGCGATCGGGGTGAAGGCCACGGTGGGCTCGGTGGGCGTGGACAAGACCGGCGCCATTCAGACGCCCCCGCTGAGCAAGCCGAACCTCACCGGCTGGTACCGCTTCGGACCGGCCCCCGGCGACCAGGGGCCGGCGATCATTCTCGGGCACGTGAACACCCGCAAGGGCGCCGCCGTCTTCAGCCGCCTGCGCGAGCTGAAGCGCGGCAACAAGATCGCCGTTCTCCGCGCGGACGGCAAGATGGCGATCTTCACGGTGGACGGGATCGAGCAGGTCAGCAAGTCGACGTTCCCGACGAAGCGGGTCTACAGCAACACGATCACGTCCTCGCTGCGGCTGATCACCTGTGGTGGGGTCTACAACGCCAAGCAGCACCACTACACCGACAACATCATCGTCTACGCGACGCTGACGGAGACCAAGGGCAAGTGATCGCGAGGTGATCAGCCCCTGCTGATCACCTCTTCGCCCTCCCGCGCCTCACGCTCGGGCGGATCGTGCGGCCTGCGCCGTACGGCCGTCCGGGCCGCGCGCTGGACCAGGAGTGTGCCCGCCACCGCCGCTACCGCGACGGCCACCAGCGCGTACGGCTGACGCCACGGCGAGGAGTCACCGCCGGCCGCAGAGACCTTGGCCGGTTGGGTGGCGCGGTCCGGCTTGGTGGTCCGGGCCGGCTGCGCGGACGCGGCGGGCGTCGCGGTCGGAAGGCGGTTGGGGATGACGGCCGCAGCCTTCCAGGGGAACCCCGGCGGCTTCACCGGACCCCAGTAATCCATCACCTCGGTGCCGGCGGGCACCGGGAACTGCGGCGGAGCCGCCTTCAGCCCGCCCGGCACCGTGAGCGTGCCGATCTCGTACGGCGCGAACATGCCCTGCAATCCCTGCACCCGCCACCGTCCGGCCGGCACCTTGATCGACGTGGCATAGTGGGCGGGTTCCGGCAACGGCGTCCCGTCGAACGTCAGGGCCGTGCCGTCCTCCCCGGTCAGGCGCAGGCCGACCGGTTCGAGCCCGCCGGGGCCCTCGTACGGATGGGTGCCGTGCTGGAGCACCCAGAAACCCACCGTGTAGGAGACATCGGGTCGCACCTCGGCAGGGAGCGGGTCGAGTTCGGTCACGGCCCAGAATCCGGCCCGCGCGTGAGCGGGCAGGGCCGGTGCGAGAATCGCCGCCATCGCCGCGAGCGCCACGAGCAGTCGTCTCATGTCAACACCTCCACCCTCCCTACCCGGGGAGGGCGATGAAGGTTCCCTGAGAATTTCCTGACATAGGGCACCCGCCGGTTATGTCGATGGTCAACTCCTGGGAGACTGTTCGCTACGTGTACGTGACTGTGGTGGCAGGAGAGACGTCGTGCCCGACCCCAGTGCCCGGCGCAGGAGTGCCCGGCGTCGCATCGCGGCCCGATCGGCGGCGGGAGCGACGGCCGCACTGGCCCTGATGACGTGGCCGGTGCTCGCGGCGACCGAAACCAGGACCGTGTCGTATTCCTGCACCCCGGCGGGCGGCGCCGCCGCGACCTACCCCGTGAACGTGACCCTGGTCGCGCCCGACAACCCGGTGGTGAGCAGCGCGGCGACCGTGACCTGGCGGATCGCTCCCGCCACCCCGTCGGACGGCCAGAGCGCGATGGTGGCACCGGCGACGGGCATCGCGGCGAACGACCTGGTGATCGCCGAGGGCCTGATGGAGGTGACCGGCGCTCCCGTCGTGAGCGAGTCCGCCACTCCCAGCGCCTCGCCGACCCCCACGCCGTCACCGTCGGCGTCGCCTTCCGCGTCCGCCACCCCGTCCCCGTCGGCCTCCCCGTCTCCGGAAGACGCGGGTGACGCCCGCGACACGGAGTCTCAGGTGGCGGCGGACACCTCCGCGACGCCGTCCCCGAGTGCGACGCCCTCTCCCAGTGCGACGCCGTCCGGCGACGAGTCGGGCTCGGCCACGGACGACACGACGACCGGCACGCAGGAGGAGACTCCTTCGGCCGTCACGCTGAGCCCGTCCGCGTCCACGGCGGTTCCGGTCTCCCTCTCGCCGTCGGCCACGCTGACGCCGATCCCCGAACTGCTCGTCACGCTGACCCCGACGGCGGAGGGCACGGTCGGAGTCGCGGCCGGGAACTTCACGCTGAAGCTGCGGCCGGCCGGGGATACGACCGGCACGGGGCAGGCGCTCTACACGTGCACGCTGCCGGACTCCGCGACCCGGGCGTCGCTCGCGCTCACCGTGGCCGCCTCCTCGTCCGCCTCGCCGTCCCCCTCAGCGTCCGCGTCGCCCTCTCCCTCGCCGAGCCCGACCGGCAGCGACGACGACGACGCGAGCAGCTCGCCCACTCCCAGCGCCACGGCGTCGACGAGCCCGACCCCGACCAGGACCAGGACGGTCACGGCGACCGCCACCGCGGCGGTCCCCCGTACGGCGACCAAGCAGATCAAGACGACGCCGGTCGGCGGTGCGCAGACCGGGGCCGGGGGCGACGCGGGCCCCGACGCCCGGCTCGTCGTGCTCACCGGCCTGGCGCTGATGGCCGCGGCAGCGGCCGGAGGGCTGCTGCTGCGCCGCTTCGGCCCGAACGCCGGTTCGTACGGCAGGCGCTAGCGTCCGGCTGACGCGGACATGCCGAGAACGCGAGAAAGTTTGAGCAACCGGAGGCGGTCTTGGGGTTTTTGTCCGTAAGATCTCTACCTGACTGTGACCGTATGCTGGAATGCTGGTACGCCTGTTGACTGCGAGCATCGAAGTGGAGAGAAGTCAGTGCTGAAGTCAAAGGCGCGGGGCCGTGTCGCAGGAAGGGCCGCCGCGGCCGGAGTGGTCAGCGCGGGCCTTCTCCTGGGCCTGGGCGCGCTCGGTGCGCATGCCGACACGAAAACCGTGACATACACCTGCACGCCGGGCGCGGGCGGCACCGCCGTCACGCACGATTTCACGGTGACGCTCACCGCGAGCACCTCGACGGTGACCGGCACCCAGTACACCGCGTCCCTGAGCATCCAGCCGCTCACGACCTCGGAGTTCCCCGCGCCGGTGCAGATCGCGAGTGGCGCGGCGATCGAGTTGCAGCCCAGCGTGTCGGCGTCGGCGCTGCCGGCCGGTATGACCGCGGGCGTGTCCACGCCGTCGCCGACCGGCGCGGCGTTGACCTCGGCGGTCGCGGCCCAGGCGTCGATGCCGCCGCTCCCCGTGGCGACGCTGACCGTCACGCCGTCGGCCGGGGCCACCTCCGTCGTGCTGACGGCGAAGGACTTCAAGATCAGCATGGTCGCGCCCGCCGGCACGGGCACGACCACGACGCCCACCCTGCTCTACAACTGCGTGGTCGCCACGACGGGTGCCAACACGGCCCCCGCGGTGGCGACGATTCCGGTCACGAACGCCTCGGCGTCCCCGAGCGCGAGCGCGAGCGCGAGTGCGAGCCCCAGCGCCAGTGCCTCCGCGAGCACCTCGCCCACGCCGCGTAACACCCGGACGGTGTACGAGACGGTCTTCGCGTCGCCCACGCCGAAGAAGACGAAGACCAAGTCCGCCCAGGTCGAGAACACGCCCGGGGGCGGCGCGGCCACCGGTGGTGGAGGCGACGCGGGCCCGGACGCCCGCCTCTTCGTCCTCACCGGCACGGCGCTCATGCTGGCGGCGGGGGCCGGCGGACTCGTGCTCCGGACCCGGCGCCGCCCGGTGAGGCAGTAGGACGAAGCCATGACCACCCCGCCACCTGGACAGTACCCGCCGGGCCAGCCGTACGGCATGCCTCTCGGGCCGGGCGGGCAGGGCTACCCGCAGCCGGTTTACGGCCAGCCGGTCTTCCAGCCGGTCATGCTGCCCCAGATGCAGCCCGTGCAGCCGGTGCCCCCGCCGCAGCCGCCGGAGGAGAAACCTCCCGGTGACAGCGCGGCGGCCATCCGGCGGGTGCTGATCACGGCGGCCATCCTGGGCCTGGTCATCGTGGTCGTGGGCGTAGTGATCATGGTGAACAACCCTGACGAGTACGCCACGCCGACCCGTCAGACGCTCAAGCTCGCGGCGCCGCAGAACGGGCTCGCCCCCTCCGTGGGCCCGGGCGGCGCCGGGCAGCCGCTGACGCAGGCGGTCGCCGACGCGCCTCCGCCGGTTCCGAACATTCCGGCGGCTCCGGCGATGCAGCCGTCCACGCCCAAGCGCCTGGTCATTCCCAAGATCGGCGTGAACGCCCCGATCAAGTCGGTCGGTCTCGACCGCTCCGGCGCGATCCAGACGCCCCCGATCAGCAACCCGAACCTGGTCGGCTGGTATCGCGGGGGCCCGACGGCGGGTGAGGCGGGCCCGGCGGTCATGCTCGGCCACAAGGACACAACCAACCGCAGCGCCGTCTTCACCCGCCTGCACGAACTGGCGTACGGAGACAAGATCGAGGTGTACCGCCTCGACGGGACCGTAGCCATCTTCACCGTGGGCGGTATCGAGCAGGCGAACAAGCAGACGTTCCCCACCAACCGGGTGTACGGGCACGCCGACAACGCCGAGCTCAGGCTGATCACCTGCGGCGGCAAATACAACTATTCGACCGGTCACTACTTCGACAATGTCATCGTCTACGCCACGATGACTGGAACGCGTCTGGCGAAAACGAAGTCCTGAGCCCGGGGCACCTCGCCGGAAGGGCTCGTGATCGGAGGCCGTCGGGGTTATGGTCTCTTCGACCGATCATGAGGAGGGCCTGTGGGCTGGTTCTCGAAACTCCTGCTTCCCGGTCGGCTGCGCACGGGGCCCACGGCGCTGCTGCCCGCCCGGCCGGATCCGAAGACACTGCTGGCGGTCGCGCAACTCGCCGATCCCGAGGCGAGGGCCGACGGCGACGACATCCTCGCGGGCGGGTCGCGCATCCAGTCGCCCGTCGAACTGACCGGAGACGTCCTCGCCAAGCTCGGCGTGCCCGACGAGGACAGGCTCTGGGCGTGCCGGATCGCCGCCGAGGGCCCGCTGCCGGTGGACTTCTTCGACAAGAGCCTGGCCGAGGGAATCGCGTACCGCCTGGGCGGCTGGTCGCTCTGCCAGGGCGAGCCGCTCGATCCGGCGGAGGACGGCGGAGACCCGCTGGTCTACCTGCCGGCCGTGCCGGAGCCCGAGGAGATCCTGCCGATCCTGCGCGGGCTACTGGGCCCGGTCGAGGCCGTGGACACCGAACAGTGGCCCGAAGGGGAACTCGTCGACGGCGTCGTCCACGTCCCCGTACGCCGTGGCCGGGTCGCCGACGTCTACGCGGGCGCCGACCTGCTGGTCACGGTCGAAGAGGGGCATCGCATGCCGCCCGCCGCCCAGACCCGCTGGCCGTACCTCACGGAGATCGCGATCGCCCGGGTCTCCCCCGATCGCGCGTACGGAGGAGGCGCGGGAGGACGCGGGGCTTCCCGGCGCGGCCCCCGGAGAAGCGGCCGACGGCCGGCGGAAGACGTGACGAGCGCGGACGCGACCGCGAGCGCGCCGGACACCGACTCCCACACGGAGGGCGCCCCCGAGGACCCCCTCATCGCCGCCGGCATCGTGGATGGGGACATGGTGCGTGAGGACGACAAGCGGGCGGAACTGGTGGGGCGAGCGGCCATCGCGGTGACGCTCGCGAACGGGCTGCGGGGAATCGCTGCAGACAGCCGGGGTTTCCAGCTGGTCGAGCCCGCCGACGCGCTTCCCGGAGGTTATGCCTGAGCTCTGCCCGTCACCCATGCCCATACCGTCGCCTCCCCCGACGAAAGTTCTGATGTAACCTCTCACTAACCGAACATTGCTCGGTTTCCTATGGAGGCACTGTGGCAGAGGCGTACATCGTCGGGGCGGTCCGCACGCCGGTCGGCAAGAAGAAGGGCGGGCTCTCCACGGTCCACCCGGTCGACCTGGCCGCCCACACTCTCTCCGCGCTCGTCGAGCGCACCGGCGTCGACCCCGCCGCCGTGGACGACGTGATCATGGGCTGCGTCATGCAGTTCGGCCCGCAGTCCATGGACATCGCGCGCAACGCGTGGCTCAGCGCGGGCCTCCCGGAGACCGTGGCCGGAGTCACGATCGACCGGCAGTGCGGCTCGTCGCAGCAGGCCATCCACTTCGCCGCGCAGGGAGTGCTGTCGGGCACGCAGGACCTGGTCGTGGCGGCCGGCGTCGAGTCGATGTCGATCGTCCCGATGGGGTCGAGCATCTCGGCGGCCCTGGAGAAGGGCATGCCGTTCCCGTTCGGCGACAAGTGGGTCGAGCGGTACGGCAAGCAGGAGATCTCCCAGTTCCGCGGCGCGGAGCTGATGTGCGAGAAGTGGGGCCTGGAGCGTGACGAGCTGGAGCGCTACGCCTACGAGAGCCACCAGCGGGCCGCGAAGGCGATCGCGAACGGCCACTTCAAGGACCAGATCGCCCCGGTCAACGGCGTGACCGACGACGAGGGTCCCCGGCCGGACACCACGCTGGAGAAGATGGCCGAGCTGAAGACCCTGCGCGAGGGCGGCCGGATCACCGCGGCCACCTCCTCGCAGATCTCCGACGGCTCCGGCGCGCTGCTCATCGCCTCGGAGCAGGCGGTGCGCGACCACGGCCTGGTCCCGCGCGCCCGCATCGTCACGCTCGCGCTGACCGGCGACGACCCGGTCTACATGCTCACGGCGCCGATCCCGGCCACCCGGAAGGCGCTGGCCAAGGCGGGGCTCTCGATCGGGGACATCGACGTCATCGAGATCAACGAGGCGTTCGCCCCGGTGCCGCTGGCCTGGCTCAAGGAGATCGGGGCCGACCCGGCGCGGACCAACCCCAACGGCGGCGCGATCGCGCTGGGGCACCCGCTGGGCGGCACCGGCGCGATCCTCATGACCAAGCTCCTGCACGAGCTTGAGCGCACCGGCGGGCGGTACGGCCTGCAGACGATGTGCGAGGGCGGCGGCCAGGCCAACGTCACGATCATCGAGCGTCTCTGACCGTTCCACCCGGAAAGGGCACCCCGGATCACTCCGGGGTGCCCTTTTCGTCGCGAAGCGGCTTACTTGGCTCTCGGCAGCCGCCGCGGCTGCCGTACCGGCCGCATGGACGGGGCCGGGATCTGGCGTGGTGGCGGGGGGAAGGAACGCTGGGGCTGCGGCGTGCGCGGGTTCTGCTGCTTGCCGCCCTTGCTGGACGCGCGAGTACGCATACGGGATCTCCTTGTACGTCGGGAACGCGGCACCGAGGTGCCGTCACTCAGCTGCCGCGTCGGATGGACAGGGCCGGAAAGCTGAGCGGATCAGCGGCTCAGAGGGCTGATCAGCGGTCGCCGTACAGAATCCACATGCCGGTCATCCTAACAAGGCGCCGCGTCCCCGGACAAAGGGTTTTTCTCCTGCCGAAGCGTGCCGAAGCATGCTGAAGCGTGTGAATCGTTCAACTGAGGTGCAAGTCGGCCCCCAGATCTTCACAAGCGGCGGGATGTCTACTCGAACCCGCAAGAGAGACATTCGTTGCACAGGAGATTCCAGTGAAGTCCATCAAGCGCGCCGCCGCCGTCCTCGCCACCACGGCTGTCGCCGTCACCACCTTCGGCGTCCTGTCCGGACCGGCGCACGCGATGCAGCCCGGTGACGGCTGGTACCGCTGCTACATCTCGGGCCACGGCTGGATGTGGTGCTACGACCTGTGAGCCTGACGGCCTTACAGCAGGGCCCCGCCCGGGAACGAGGGCGGGGCCGTGGCGTTCAGCCGATGCGCCGGTGGACGTCCTCGAACATGGACGGCCCGGTGCGCTGGGGGGCGATCCACGGGCCCTCCAGCGAAGGATCGACGATGCCCTCCTCCAGGAACGTGTAGCGCCCGTCGAGCACCCGCCGGGCCAGCCGTACGTCCCTGGCGTCGGTGTTGTCCCACAGCCGGTCGAACAGCGCCTCGGCCCGCTGCCGGGCCTGGTGGCAGAAGGTGTCCGCCAGCTCGTACGGCTTGCGCCCGAACTCGGCCGAGTCCTCCTGGGCGCGCACGCAGACCGCGGTGATGGCGAACAGTTCGGCGCCGATGTCCACGATGCGCGACAGGAAGCCCTGCTTGTGCTCCAGTCGCGCCTGCCAGCGGGACATGCCGTAGAACGTCGACCTGGCGAGCTTGCGGCTCGTCCGCTCGACGTAGCGCAGGTGCTGGGCCAGCGGGCCGAACTCGGCGTACGACGTGGGCACCTGGCCGGGCCCGGTCACCAGGCTCGGCAGCCATCTGGCGTAGAAGGCGCCGGCGCGGGTGGCCGCCCGCCCCTTGGCCCGCAGGCCGGCCTTCGGATCGACGAGCTCGCCCGCGACCGACAGGTGCGCGTCCACCGCCTCGCGGGCGATGAGCAGGTGCATGATCTCGGTCGAGCCCTCGAAGATCCGGTTGATCCGCAGGTCGCGCAGCATCTGCTCGACGGGCACGCCTCGCTCGCCGCGGGCGTGCAGCGACTCGGCGGTCTCGTAGCCGCGTCCGCCCCTCATCTGCACCAGCTCGTCCATCAGCCGCCAGGCCATCTCCGTGCCGTACAGCTTGGCGAGCGCGGCCTCGATGCGGATGTCGTTGCGTTCGTCGTCGGCCATCCGGCTGGCGAGGTCCACAACGGACTCCAGCGCGTACGCGGTGGCGGCGATGAAGGCGACCTTGCGGGCGATGGCCTCGTGCTGGCCGACCGGCCGGCCCCACTGGACCCGTTCGCGTCCCCATTCGCGGGCGATCTTCGTCGCCCACTTCGCCGCGCCGACGCAGGTGGCCGGCAGGGAGAGACGCCCGGTGTTCAGCGTGGTCAAAGCGATCTTCAGGCCCTGGCCCTCGCGGCCGATCAGGTTCTCCACCGGCACGCGCACCTGGTGGAAGCGGGTGACGCCGTTCTCGATGCCGCGCAGGCCCATGAACTGGTTGCGGTGCTCGACGGTGATGCCGGGGGAGTCGGCCTCGACCACGAAGGCCGAGATCTTGGCGCCGGTCCTGGCCATCACGACCAGCAGGTCGGCCACCACGCCGTTGGTCGTCCACAGCTTGACGCCGTTGATCACGTACGCGTCGCCGTCGCGGACGGCGGTCGTGGACAGCCGGGCGGGGTCGGAGCCGACGTCCGGCTCGGTCAGCAGGAAGGCGGAGATCTCGCCCCGGGCGCAGCGGGGCAGGAAGCGGCGCTTCTGCTCGGGGGTGCCGAACAGCCGCAGCGGCTGCGGAACCCCGATGGACTGATGGGCCGACAGCAGCGCGCTGAGCGCGGGAGAGCACGACGTGACGAGTTCCAGCGCCCGGCAGTAGTACAGGTGGCTCAGCCCCAGCCCGCCGTACTCCTCCTCGGTGGTCATGCCGAACGCCCCGATCGCCGCCAGGCCCTTGATCACCTCGTCCGGAATCACGGCGGTGCGCTCGATGAGCGCGGGATCGACCTTTTCCTGCAGGAACGCCCGCAGGGCGCGCAGGAAGTCGTCGCCCTTCTTGATCTCCTCCTCGGTGAGGCGGGGGGCGGGGTGCACGAGGTCCAGCCGGAAGTCCCCGAGGAAGAGCTGCTTGCCGAAGCTCGGGCGGGTCCACTCCGTCTCGCGCGCCTGCTCGGCCACCTCCCTGGCCTTGGCGTAATCGGTCGTCATCGTCGACCTCCTCGGCGGTGAAACGAGCTGTGCTCGTTAACTACCCGCCAGTAGCCTCTTGCATCGCAGGGAGCGCGATGTGTACGGCCGTCCCTTCGCCGGGGGAGGAGACGATCCGGCACCGGCCGCCGTGCGCCTCCACGATGGCCTTCACGATCGACAGGCCGAGCCCCGCCCCGCCGGACAGGTGGTCCTCTCCGCGCTGGAAGCGGTCGAAGGCGCGTTCGGCCTGCTCCGGGCTCATCCCCGGCCCGGTGTCGCGCACCTCGATCGTCACCGACTGCGGGGCGCGCAGCAGCCGTACGGTGGCCCGGGTTCCCTCGGGCGTGTGCTCCCGCACGTTGCCGAGCAGGTTGACGAGCACCTGGCGGACCCTGGCCTCGTCCACGGTCGCGACCAGGGACGCCGGCGCCTCCACCGTCACGGGATGGGCGGGGTCGAGAGCGGCCGAGTCGGCGGCCACCTCACGGGCCATCTCGGCCAGGTCGGTCTCGTCGAGCGCGAGGGTGGCGCCCCGGTCGAGCCGGGCGAGTTCCAGCATCTCGCCCACCAGGCGGCCCATGCGGTTGGCCTCGGCCTCGATCCGTCCCATGATCTTGGGCATGTCCTCGGACGGGATCGCCCCGGCCCGGTACAGCTCCGCGTACCCGGAGATGGTCGACAGCGGGGTGCGCAACTCGTGGGAGGCGTCGGCGGCGAAGCGCCGCACGCGGTCCTCCGACGCCTGGCGGTCGCGGAAGGCGTCGGCGATCCGGTCGAGCATGAGGTTGATCGCGGCGCCGAGCCTGCCGACCTCCGACGGCCCCTCGGGCATCCGGGCCGACAGGTCGCCGCCCTCGGCCACGAGGTGCGCGGTCCGCGCCATCTTGCCGAGCGGCGCCAGGCCGCCGGCGATCAGCAGCCGGCCGCCCGCGGCCAGCAGCAGAATCAACACCCCGCCGGTCGCCAGTTCGCTGATCAGGAGGTGGCGCACCGGATCGTCGACCGCGTCCAGGGGCACCGCGATGACCGTCAGCCGCAGGCCGCTCGGCGACAGGGCCGCGGCCGCGAGCAGGTCGTGCCCGCCGCTCGGGTCGAGGTCGAAGGTGCGGCCCTGCGCGGCGTACGCCAGCAGCCTGTCCTTGCCCAGCGCCTCGGCCAGGCTGGGGACGGCCCCGGCCTCGTCTGCGTCGCCGCCGACCAGACGCGCGTGTCCGGCCGACAGGTTGTAGACGGCGACGGCGTAGGTGGAGCCCGTCAGGGCCTGGTCGAGCGGGTCCCCCTCGACCACCCGGCGCGCCGCCGTGACGGTCGCCGCCACCACCTGCCCCTCCAGCCGCGTACGCAGGTGCCCACGCAGGACGACGACGCTGACGAGGGAGAACACGACGAGCAGGACCGCGCTCACCCCGAGCAGCCCGGCGAGCAGGCGCGTCCTGAGCGACATCACGGGTCCGTCACATGTCCTGGGGCGGGCGCAACGAGTATCCGATGCCGCGCTGGGTGTGGATCAGCGGCGGGCCGAGCGGGTCGAGCTTGCGGCGCAGGTAGGAGATGTAGGTCTCCAGCACCTGCGAACTCCCGCCGTAGCCCCAGACCTCCTCGAGCAGGCGCCGCTTGGTGAGCACCAGACCGGCGTTGGCCATGAGGAAGGCCAGGAGGCGGAACTCGGTCGGCGACAGGTCCACGGGGACGCCGCCGCGCCGCACCTCCCAGCGCGCCTCGTCGAGCTCCAGGTCGGCGACTCGGAGGATCGGCCCGTGCGCCCGATCGGCCGCCTCCGGCACCGTCGTACGGCGCAGCACGGCGCGGATCCGCGCGACCAGCGCCTCGACGGAGAAGGGTTTGGTGACGTAGTCGTCCCCGCCGAGGGTCAGCCCGCGCACGGTGTCGGCGACCGCGTCGCGGGCGGTGAGGAAGATCACGGGAGGGTGCACGCCGTCGGCCCGGATCCGCCGGCACACCTCGAAGCCGTCGATGTCGGGCAGCATGACGTCGAGGACGACCAGGTCGGGCTGGTTCCTCAGCACCTCGCCGAGCGCCGCGGCTCCCGTGCCCACGGCCGTCACCCGGAAGCCGTGGAACCTGAGGGCGACTTCCACGATGTCCCGGATGTTTGGCTCGTCCTCGACGACGAGGATCCTGGTTTCACTCATGGGGGACCCATTGTGCAGGTAGGAGGCATTTGTCGCACAATTCGGGTCTCCGGGCCGCTCCGGCGGCCCTCGCGCGTCAGCGCGGGACGCGGGCCACGCAGAACACGGTCTGGCCGAACGGCGGGCGGACGAACCGCTCGATGAGCCGGGTCATCGGCACGACGGTGCGGTCGTAGATCTTGACGAGCCGGGGGTCGGGGTAGCCCACGCCGCCCCGCCGCACCGCCGCCCACCAGGCGATGCCGCCGAGGAAGTTGATCGGCTTGAGCACCTGGACGTCGAGGCCGGCGTCGGTGACCGTCTTACGCAGCGTGGCGGGGGTGTAGCGGGTGACGTGCCCCACCTTGCGGTCGAAGTCCCCGTAGAGCTGCATGTAGCCGGGCACCCAGATGACGATCCGGCCGCCGGGGACGGTCACCCTGGCCAGCGATCGCAGCGCCTCGGCGTCCTCCTCGATGTGCTCGAGGACGTTCATCATCACGACGGTGTCGACCGGGTCGGCCAGGGGGATCTCGGTCGGCAGGCCGAACTGGAGCACCGACACGTCGTCGCGGTCGGCGAACCTCCTGCGCAGTTGCTCCACGCAGTAGGGATCGAAGTCGCTCACCACGAGCCTGTCCAGGCGCGGCAGGAACTGCTCGGCGAAGTGCCCGAGCCCCGAGCCGATCTCCAGGAGCGACCGACCGACGTGCGGCGCGACCATGTCGAACTCGTACTGCCGGTAGTTCTTGGCCTCGTCGCCGCCGAGGTGGTTCTCCAGAGCCTCGTCCCCGGCCGCCGGCTGGACTACTCGGTCATACCCAGACATAGGATCCTCGATCTGCACGCTGACGGTCGTGGAAAGTGTAGTGCCCGCCTCATCGGCGGGTGTCCGCTTCGCCGGAGGGGCCGCCAATGAGGGCTTCGGGCGGCACCGTTCTTTCGGCGGCACTGTCTCTTCAGGCGGCACTGTTCTTCGGACAGCACTGTGGACGGGATGCCCGCCTGATCGTAGGCTTCACCTCCGTCCCGATGCCCCCCGATTGCCCCTGATGGACGACGACGAGGCAGTGACCCGCGCCCTGGCCGGTGACCTTGACGCCTACGAGGTGCTGGTCACCCGATACAGCGCGCTCGCCCACCGTACGGCGAGTCTGCTCGGCGCGGCCGACGAGGCGGAGGACGTCGTCCAGGAGGCGTTCGTCAAGGCGTTCCGCCACCTCGGAAGCTTCCGCCGGGGCTCGGCCTTCCGCCCCTGGCTGCTGCGCATCGTGGCCAACGAGACCCACGACCTCACCCGGTCGCGCGGCCGCCGCTCCGACCTCGCCGTACGGCTGGGCCGCGAGCGGGAGCCGTACGGACCGGAGGACCCGGAGGGCGTGGCCGTGGACGCCGACGGCAGGAGTCGCCTGCTGGAGGCCGTACGCGCGCTGCCCGAACGGGAACGCGAAGCCGTGGTCTGCCGGTATTTCCTGCAGTTGTCCGAGGCGGAGACGGCCGAGGTGCTCGGCGTGCGGCTCGGCACGGTGAAGTCGCGGACCTTCCGGGCCCTGCGGCGCCTGCGGGAGGAGGTGGGCCGTGAGCACCTCGGATGACGACGCGATCGCACCGGAGGACCTTGAGTCGCGGCTGCGGGCCCTCGGCGCCGACCTGGCCGTGCCCCCCGCGCCGCCTCCCGCCGACGTGGCGCGTGCCGTACGCGCCCGCCTCGGGGACGGCCGAACTCGGGAACGTCGGGAACACCGGACATGGCGGCCGTCGCCGCGCGTGGCGGCAGCGGCGGTGGCGGTGCTGATGGCCGTGCTGCTCGGGGCCACCCCGCAGGGCCGGGCCGCGGTCGTGTCGGTGCTGCGCTTCGCCGGCGTCGAGATCCACGTCGGCGGGGCCGGGCCGCTGCCCACGGGAGTGCCGAGCCCGTTGCCCGGCGAGCGCCGGGTGACGCTGGAGGAGGCGCGGCGGACCGCCCGCTTCCCCATCGCCGTGCCGTCCGCGCTCGGCGAGCCGGCCGACGTCCGCCTCGCCGACGGTGGGCCGGGTGGTGACACTCCTGTGGCCGGGCGTCCGGCTCGACGAGTTCGACGGGCACGCTGGGCGTCGTCTGGCGCAAGGAACTCGGAGAACCGTTCCCGGAGCAGGTGGGCGCCGTCGGCGGCTGGTGGATACAGCAGCCCCACGGGGTGTCGTACGTCCCGTCGGGCGGCGGCGCGCCGCGCGAGGAACGCGTGGCCGGGCCGACGCTCATCTGGCAGCACAGGCTGGTCGGGCTGCGGCTGGAGGGACCGGACCGCGCCGAGGCGGTGCGGATCGCCTCCTCGGTCCGATGAACCGCAGACTCACTCGGGGGAGGCGAGCCAGGCGTCGATCTCGCTCAGCAACTCCTTCTTGACCGCGTCGGGCGCCGTCGACGACCGGATCGACTGCCGGGCGAGTTCGGCGATCTCCGCGTCGGAGAAGCCGTAGACGTCCCTCGCGAGCTCGTACTGCGGCAGCAGCCGGGCGCCGAACAACAGTGGGTCGTCGGCGCCGAGGGCGATCGGCACCCCGGCCTCGAACAGCCGGCGCAGCGGCACGTCCTCGGGGCGTTCCGCCACCCCGAGACCCACGTTGGACAGCGGGCACACCTCGCAGGTGATCTGCCGGTCGGCCAGCCGCTCCATCAGGCGGGGCGACTCGGCCGCGCGCACCCCGTGACCGATCCGGTCGGCGCCCAGGTCGTCGAGGCACTCGGCCACGCTCGCCGCGCCCAGCAGCTCGCCGCCGTGCGGCACCGCGAGCAGCCCCGCGCGCCTGGCGATGCGGAAGGCGTGCTCGAAGTCCCTGGCCCTGCCGCGCCGCTCGTCGTTCGACAGGCCGAAACCCACCACACCCTTACCCTCGTAGTGCGCCGCCAGGCGGGCCAGCGTCCTGGCGTCGAGCGTGTGCCGGGTGCGGTTGGCGGCCACGATCACCGCCATGCCGATCCCGGCCTCCCTGGCCGCCTTCTCCGTCGCGTCGAGGACGAGTTCGAGGGTCTCGGTCAGCCCGCCGAAACGCTGGGCGTACCCGGACGGGTCGACCTGGATCTCCAGCCAGCGCGACCCCTCCCGGGCCTCGTCCTCGGCGGCCTCGCGCACCAGCCGGTAGACGTCCTCGGGCCGGCGCAGCACCGACCGCGCGATGTCGTACAGCCGCTGGAACCTGAACCAGCCGCGCTCGTCGGTCGCCCGCAGTTTCGGCGGCCAGTCCTCCACCAGCGCGTCGGGAAGGTGGACGCCCTGCTCCCGGGCGAGCTCGATCAGCGTCGAATGCCGCATCGAGCCGGTGAAGTGCAGGTGCAGATGTGCTTTGGGGAGCGTGTCTAGTGGACGTGCCATCTCCATATGTTGCCGCATGCCGCTCTCAACCCGTCGCCGGGTTGGCGCGTTGGGGAGGGACGAAAGGGGAGCTCATGACCGAAGAAGACGAGGCGGCCTTCGACGAGTTCCTGGCCGCGCGCAGCACCGCCCTCCTGCGCACCGCGATCCTGGTCTGCGGGGCCTCGGCGTCCGACGCCGAGGACATGGTCCAGAACGCGCTGGAGAAGGTCTACCGGCACTGGCCGCGCATCCGGCACGACAACCCCGAGGCGTACGCGCGCCGGGTCGTGGTGAACGGCGCGATCAGCAAGGCCAGGCGGCGCAAGGTGCTTCAGGAGATCACCTTCGCCCAGCCGCCGGAGACGCCCGTGGAGTCGCCCGACCTCGGCCTGCGGGACGTGCTCGTCACCGAACTCAGGAAGCTGCCGGCCCGGATGCGGGCCGTACTGGTCCTGCGCTACTGGGAGGACCTGTCGGAGGCCGAGACCGCGGCGCTGCTCGGCTGCTCGGTCGGCACCGTCAAGAGCCAGGCCGCCCGAGGCCTGGCACGCGTGCGCGCACGCATGGAGAACCTGGAAGGAGCGTCCGCATGAACGTCGAAGAGGCGCTGAGGGAAGCCATGGCCGCTCAGGTCGCCGGCGTGCACGCATCGCCGTCGCTGGGCCAGGCCGTCCGGCGGCGCAACCGCCGCCACGTCGTCAGGTTTCGTACGGCGGGCGCGGCCGTGCTCACCGCGGCGGTCGCCGTGGGCGTGCCCGTGGCGCTGACCGCCCGGCCCGACACCGTCCCGGCCGTCGGCAGCCTCGCCGGGACCGGCGCCACCGGTTCGGGGGCCCCGGCCGCGTCCGCGTCCGCGCCCGGCTCCGGCGACACGGTCGCCGTGCCGGGAGGGGTCGTCCCCGATGTGGTCGGCAAGAGCGCCGCGGAGGTCAACGCCCTCCTGAAGGAGGCCGGCTACACGGTGAGAGCCACGAAGGTCGTCACCGACGAGGCCCCGGCGGGGACGGTCTTCGCCCAGATGCCGCAGCCCGGGACGGCCGCTCCCGCAGGGGCGGCGGTCACGATCACGATCGCCACGACGGCCGACCCGGCCCCCACCACCTCGGCGGGCCCCGAGGACCCGCGGATGCCCCAGGACCTCGGCGACCTGGGGGACGGCCGAACGCTCGGCGGCGTGCACGTCGGCTACCTGCCCGAGGGGCTCGAATGGGGCAAGTGGTCCGGCAAGGACGGATTCGGCAAGCGGAGCTACACCACGAGCTGGGTGGAGCCCGGGCTGGAACCCGGCATGTACAGCGTCCAGATGATCGTCTATCGGAAGGATGCCGCGAGCGTGCTGACCAAGCGCATGCAGGGCTACGCCGCGCAGGGCGCCAAGCCGATCGAGGCCGGCGGCAGGAAGGCGTACCTGGTGAGCCTGTCGGAGGGCGGCGACCAGATCAACGACGGGGGCACCCGGACGATCGTGTGGACGCTCGCCCCCGGCGTCGGGGTCGAGGTCATGATCAGCCCTGACTACGCGGCCAAGCTCGGCGAGGCCGCGGCCGACAAGGAGCTCGAGAAGATCGCCGCCGGAGTCGCCCTGGACAAGTGACACCGGTCCGTCCCACGCCTCCGCGCCCGCTTCCGGGCCCGGAGGCCCCGGCCGTACCGGCTCCCCGCAGTGGGTCATCCTTGGGCGCGGCGTTTTTGTCATCAGCGACCGCACGTAGTTGGCAGCAGGTGCGTGCATTTATTGGCAGTAGCTGCGTTGCAAAGTTGGCAATACATGGGGGCGATACGGGATGGAGCAGGTCGGCAGACGGCTCAGAGCATTCCGCGTTGTGATCGTCACGGGCCCGCGCCAGTGCGGGAAGACCACGTTGGTACGCCAGATCCTGACAGACAATCCCGGCACCTTCCGCAGCCTGGACGACGACAGCAGGACCCTGGCCGCCGCCCTCGTCGATCCTGTGGGGTTCGCCCAATACGGAACACCACCCAGGGCCATCGATGAGATCCAGTTCGGCGGCGACGCCCTCGTACGGGCGATCAAGTTGCACGTGGACCGCGACTCCGAGCCGGGGCAGTACCTACTGACTGGTTCTGCCGACTTCCTCACGGTCCCGGGCCTTTCGGAGTCTCTCGCGGGGCGGGCCGTGCTCCTCGGCCTTTGGCCCTTCTCGCAAGGAGAACTGCACGGAACGCCGGATGGCTTTGTCGACATCGCCTTCAAGGATCCCGGGAGTCTGCGCGAAGGGACGGTGTCCAGGTTCGGGCCGCGCGATTATTTGGGGCTCCTTTGCGCCGGCGGGTACCCCGAAGCGGTCAATCTGGATGCGGAGGATCGCGGGCTGTGGTTCGACAGCCTCATTCAAACGATCATGCAGCGAGACGTGGCCGACCTCACGGGGGCCAGGCGCGCGTCAGAGCTACCCCGTCTTCTGGCGATCCTGGCCGCGCGAACCGCCAACGAGCTCGTCGTCTCCCAGATCAACGCCGATTTCGGGCTCGCCAGGCACACGACGGAGGACTACATCGGGTTCCTCCGGATGACCAATCTCATCAGGGAAGTGCCGGCATGGGCGGGCAGCCACGCCACCCGCGCGAAGCGCCGCTCGAAGGTCCACCTGACCGATACCGGCCTGGCGAGCCATCTGCTCGGCGCGGACGCCGAGGCCCTGCTGAAGCCGGAGGACCGCCGCAGGGGCCCGCTGACGGAGACCTTCGTGGTCAACGAGCTGCGCAAACAGCTGAGCTGGTCGAAGACACGGGCGGAGCTGCTGCATTTCCGCGACCACAGCAAGGAGATCGACGTCATCCTCGAGACACCCGACGGGCGCGTCGTGGCTCTGGAGGTCAAGTCGGGCCTGACCGTGGACGCGGGGAGTTTCCGCCATCTCGCCGCGATGCGCGACCGGCTCGGCGACGCGTTCGTGCACGGTTACGTGGTGAGCTTCGCGGACACGCCGCTGCCCTTCGGGGATCGGCTCACATCCGTACCGATCTCTTACCTCTGGGAAGCGGGATGAACAAAGGGCAACCTTCCGCGGTGGCCGAGCGTACGTGTGGGCATGAGACTGGATGAAAGCGCGTGAGACCCCCGGACGGGTTCGCTGAGTTCGTCGCGGCCCGTGGCACGAGCCTGCTCCGCACAGCCCATCTCACCTGTGGCGCTTCCGACGACGCCGAGGACGTGCTGCAGGCGGCGCTGGAGCGAGCCTGCCGTAACTGGCACAGGTTACGCAGGGACGCCGACCCGGAGCCGTACGTGCGGCGGATCATCGTCAACCTCGCGATCAGCCGGGCGAGGCGCCGTGCCCTTCTGCGGATCATCCCGACCCATTCGCCGCCGGAGACGCCTGCGCCGCGCGCCGACGTCGAGTTGCGTCAGGTGCTCATGGACGGCCTGCGGGCCCTGCCCCCGCGTCAGCGGGCCGCGGTCGTCCTCCGGTTCTGGGAGGACATGACGGAGGCGCAGACCGCGAAGGTGCTCGGGTGCTCGGTGGGCACCGTCAAGAGCCAGACCGCCAAAGCCCTCGTACGGCTGCGCCGGCTGCTGGGCGCGGAGGTGATCGACGATGTCAGAGCTTGAGAGCGCGCTGCGCCGGGCCATGGCGGACGAGACGGTCGGTATGGCGATCGCGCCGGACCTGGTCGATCGGGTCGTGTGGCGCTCGGACCGCGTGCGCCGCACGCGCCTGCGACTGGTCGCCGTCGTCGCCGCGGTCTTGGTCGCGGCCGGAGCGGTGCCCGCCTACGTCGCGCTCGTCCCCCGGCATCAGATCTCCACGGGCAAGGCGCTCGCCGAGGTCGGAGGCGTCGAGGTCGGCTACCTCCCGCAGGGGTTCGGCGGCCGTCCGGAGCACATCGAGGTGAAGGCCGGTCCGCTGTCCGGCGAGGCGTTGCGGTGGCGTGGCGACGATGGGTTCGTCCAGGTTGGCGTCTACCGGACCGGCCGGCGCTTGGAGGATGCCCTCGACCTCCTCGCCCTGAACTTGGGGCCGGTGGCGAGCGAGCCGGCGAAGGGAAGCGACCCCGTCGCGTTCTCCGACACCGACGAGATGTGGGTGCCGGAGCCGGGCGTGGCGCTCCGGGTCACGATGTCTGCCTCCCTGAAGGGCGAGCTCGGCAAGATCGCCGAGGGGCTGAGCGTGGCCTGGAACGGCGACACGGGCGGCATGCGGGTGACGTACCTGCCATCCGGGCTGCGTGCCACCGGGCGGGCGGGCCTGCAGCTCGGCGGTATCGGCCGCTCCTGGTCCGACGGCACGCGGAACGTGACGGTGGAGGTCGTGCACGGCCGCGAGGCGCTCGACCTGGACAGGCTTCGCCACGTTCCCTGGCCGACGAACGAGACCCTGTTCGACGTGCAGCGCGTCTCCGTCGGTTCGGCCGCGGCCCTGAAGGGCTCCGTCAGCTCGCCCGACCGCCGCATGGACAAGGGCTGCATGGTGCTGTGGGTCGTACGGCCCGGCGTAGGTGTGCGCATCTGGGCGACGACCTCGCTGGCCGGCGAGCTGCTGAGGATCGCGGAAGGTGTCGAGGAGGTGGCCGCGGGCACCGCCGCCTCAGTGGACGGGATCGGCGTCCTCGCGAACCTTGGGAAGTCGTCGGGCGGCGACAGCATGATGGGCCACGAATGGTCGGGGACCACCAGGTTCTGGGGCGGCAGGCCGGGCGAGGGCCCGTACGTCGCCGTGTCCGTCTACCGCGGGTTGGAGGTGGAGACCCGCGGATGGCTCCGGCAGATCTCCTCGGCGAAGTTCCGGGGCGCGTCCGTGGGCGGTGTCGACGGCACTTTGCTCACCTGGGAGGACCCGCCGCGAAGCGGAGCGGGGCCGCTGTCCGGCCGGACCTTCCTGTGGCATCCCGAGGTCGGCCTCGCCCTCGCGGCGACCGTCGTCGCCGACCCGGCCGACTCGGCGCGGGCCGTGGACGACCTGGCACACCTGGTCCGGAGCCTGCGGGTGCCCTGAACGACGGTCGAAAGAGTCCGGGCATGCATGCGAGGGGCCCGGGCGCACTCCTGCGCCCGGGCCCCTCGACGACACTCAGCGCGTTTCGCGCCTTGGTTTCAGTGCGCCTCGGCCAGGAGCTTGGCCACCCGGCTGACGCCCTCGACCAGGTCGTCGTCGCCGAGCGCGTACGACAGGCGGAAGTAGCCCGGGGTGCCGAACGCTTCGCCGGGCACCAGCGCGACCTCGGCCTCCTCCAGGATGAGCTCGGCCAGCTCGGCCGAGGTCTGCGGGCGCTTGCCGCGGATCTCCTTGCCCAGCAGCGCCTTGACCGACGGGTACGCGTAGAACGCGCCGAACGGCTCGGGGCAGACCACGCCGGGGATCTCGTTGAGCATCCGGACCATGGTCTGGCGGCGCCGGTCGAACGCCGCGCGCATCTGGGCGACGGCGGACAGGTCGCCGGAGACGGCGGCGAGCGCGGCGGCCTGGGCGACGTTGGAGACGTTGGAGGTGGCGTGGGACTGCAGGTTCGTCGCCGCCTTGACCACGTCGGACGGGCCGATCAGCCAGCCCACCCGCCAGCCGGTCATCGCGTACGTCTTGGCCACGCCGTTCAGCACGACGACCCGGTCGCGCAGCTCGGGCACGGCGGTGGCGATGCTGGAGAACTTCGCCTCGCCGTAGACCAGGTGCTCGTAGATCTCGTCGGTCACGACCCACAGGCCCTTGTCCAGCGCCCAGCGGCCGATCTCCTCGACCTGGGCGGGGGAGTAGACGGCCCCCGTCGGGTTGGACGGCGAGACGAACAGCAGCACCTTGGTGCGGTCGGTCAGCTTCTCCTCGAGCTGCTCGACCGAGGCCAGGTAGCCGGTCGTCTCGTCGGTGACCACGTCGACCTGGACGCCGCCCGCGAGCTTGATCGCCTCCGGGTACGTCGTCCAGTAGGGCGCCACGACCAGGACCTCGTCACCGGGGTCGAGCAGCGTGGCGAACGCCTCGTAGACCGCCTGCTTGCCGCCGTTGGTCACCAGAACCTGGGCGGCCTCGACCTGGAACCCGCTGTCGCGCAGCGTCTTTTCGGCGATCGCCTGCTTGAGCTCGGGCAGGCCCCCGGCCGGCGTGTACTTGTGGAACCTGGGGTTCCGGCACGCCTCGACGGCCGCCTCGACAATGTAGTCGGGCGTGGGGAAGTCAGGCTCGCCGGCGCCGAAGCCGATGACCGGGCGACCGGCCGCCTTCATCGCCTTGGCCTTGGCGTCCACGGCCAGAGTCGCGGACTCGGAGATCGCGGATATACGTGCGGAGATGCGAGGTCGGGTCATGCCTCCATCGTTCCAGACGCGCCACGCGGTTTCGTCTCCATATCCAGGATGCGGACGGGTTCGCACGGTAGCTTTAGACCACACACGAACGGCACCCGGGCCGCCTCCGGGCGGTGCGGCGACCATGTGGTTCGACGGAGTGGTGAATCCCGCGTACACTTCACCGACTAGTGGGCCACGTGAACGGCGCGACGGACGCTTCAGTGCGTTTCTCGGGTATGGTGGTGCACGGCTTAGGGCACTAGCGCAATTGGTAGCGCACCGGTCTCCAAAACCGGCGGTTGGGGGTTCGAGTCCCTCGTGCCCTGCGGAGTGCGGTCCGCGCAACAATGGCGTGAAAGCGCGCCGCAACTGCGACGGACACGACGGATCAGGTGAGGACTGTGGCGATCGACACCCGCGGTGAGACCGCTGGCAAGCCAGGCAAGCCGACCAGTGAGAAGAAGGCAAAGCGCACCTCGCCCGCTCTGTTCTACCGGCAGGTCGTCGCCGAGCTGCGCAAGGTCATCTGGCCCCGGCGCAATGACCTGATCTCGTACACCATAGTTGTCCTGGTCTTCGTTGTGATCATGGTTGGGCTCGTGTTCGGGATCGATACGCTGCTGGGTAAGGCAGTGCTCTGGCTCTTCGGCGGATCCTGATCCCGCCCGAGACGTCACAGCACGTCAAGACACCAAGCGAAGAAGGAAGAGTCCCGTGTCCGAGTCCCCGATGCCGGCCGACCGCTCCCATGACGAGCATGACGAGTGGGGCACCGAGCAGGACGAGGCCGTAGCAGAGGTCGAGGAGACCGAGGAGACCACGGTCGCCGATTCAGACGGCGGTGACGGCGGCGAAGACTCGGCCGAGGCCGCCGCGCAGGTCGACGAGGACGGTGACGTCCTCCCGGATGTCGACCCGGTCGAGGAGTTCAAGCGTCAGCTTCGCGGCCAGTTCGGCGAGTGGTACGTCATCCACTCGTACGCCGGTTACGAGAACCGCGTGAAGCAGAACATCGAGAGCCGTATCGGGTCCCTCAACATGGAGGACTACATCTTCCAGGTCGAGGTGCCGACCCACACGATCACGGAGTTCAAGGGCGGCAAGAAGACTCCGATCAAGGAGCGCGTGCTTCCCGGTTACGTCCTGGTCCGGATGGACCTGACCGACGAGTCCTGGGCCGCGGTGCGCAACACGCCCGGTGTGACCGGCTTCGTCGGCCTGTCCAACAAGCCGAGTCCGCTGAACCTCGACGAGGTCGCCAAGCTGCTCGCCCCGGAGCCTTCCGAGGAAGTCAAGAAGGCCACGACCAAGACGACCACCGCGACCGTCGACTTCGAGGTCGGCGAGTCCGTCACGGTCATGGACGGGCCGTTCGCCACGCTGCCGGCCACGGTCAGCGAGATCAGCGCCGAGTCGCAGAAGCTCAAGGTCCTCGTCTCGATCTTCGGCCGAGAGACCCCGGTCGAGCTGTCGTTCAACCAGGTCTCGAAGATCTGACCGCCTCGCGTAGACTCGATAGCCGTCCTCACGCACGCCCTGCTTCGGCGTGCCTGAGGCTTTTGTAGGACAAAGGACCCGGAGAAGGACAAATGCCTCCAAAGAAGAAAGTCGCGGCACTGGTGAAGGTCCAGCTTCCCGCTGGACAGGCCACCCCCGCGCCGCCGGTCGGTACCGCGCTCGGTCCGCACGGCGTCAACATCATGGACTTCGTCAAGCAGTACAACGCGGCGACGGAGGCCCAGCGGGGCAACATCATCCCCGTTGAGATCACCATCTTCGAAGACCGCACCTTCACCTTCATCACGAAGACGCCGCCGGCGCCCGAGCTGATCAAGAAGGCCGCCGGTCTGCAGAAGGGCAGCGCGAACCCGCACAAGGACAAGGTGGGCAAGCTGACCCGCGAGCAGCTTCGCCAGATCGCCGAGACCAAGATGCAGGACCTCAACGCGAACGACGTCGAGGCCGCCGAGAAGATCATCGCCGGCACCGCCCGTTCCATGGGCATCACCATCGCCGACTGACTTTCAGCCGCCTCGCCTGAGGCGAGGCAGTCAAACGCAGTGGGAGGGCCGAAGCGCGGGCCCGGACCACGATCTCCACGAGGAGTACGAAGTGAAGCGCAGCAAGAACTGGAAGAACGCGGCGGCCGAGGTCGACCGTACGGCCCTGTACGCCCCGCTCGACGGTGTGCGGCTGGCCAAGAAGACCGCCACCACGAAGTTCGACGCGACCGTCGAGGTCGCCCTGCGGCTGGGCGTCGACCCGCGCAAGGCCGACCAGATGGTCCGCGGCACCGTCAACCTCCCGCACGGCACCGGCAAGACCGCCCGGGTCCTGGTCTTCGCGACCGGTGACCGTGCCGAGGAGGCCCGCGCGGCGGGCGCCGACATCGTCGGCTCCGACGAGCTGATCGACGAGGTGTCCAAGGGCCGTCTCGACTTCGACGCGGTCGTCGCCACCCCGGACATGATGGGCAAGGTCGGCCGTCTGGGCCGCGTGCTCGGCCCCCGCGGCCTCATGCCGAACCCGAAGACCGGCACCGTCACGCCCGACGTGGCCAAGGCCGTCAGCGACATCAAGGGCGGAAAGATCGAGTTCCGGGTCGACCGGCACGCGAACCTGCACTTCATCATCGGCAAGGCGTCCTTCGACGACCGTCAGCTCGTGGAGAACTACGCCGCGGCGCTGGACGAGGTGCTGCGTCTCAAGCCGTCGGCGGCCAAGGGCCGTTACCTCAAGAAGGTCACCTTCACCACGTCCATGGGCCCGGGCATCCCGGTCGACCCGAACGTGACGCGGGCGATGACCGCCGAGATCGACGCCTGAGCCGTCGCCCCGGCCGATACGACGACGGAAGCCCCCGCCCTCTCCGGGCGGGGGCTTCCGCGCGTCTTGGACGGATCGCGAGGCTTCCGTGCGTCTTCCGCTGATCAGACGGCGAATACACTCGGCGCGTGACCGAAGAGCGCAGGGATTCCGTCGATCACATCCTCGGCCAGTGGCGGCGCGAGCGGCCCGACCTGGACCTGTCGGCCATGGGGATCTTCGGTCGTGTCGCCCAGGTGACCCGGGTGGTCGAGGGAAGGGTCGAGGAGGTCCTCGACCGGCACGGCCTGCGCCCTGGGGACTTCGACGTGCTGGCCGCGCTGCGCCGTTCCGGCCCGCCGTACACGCTGATTCCGTCCGAGCTGTCGGACATGGTGATGATGTCGCGCGCCGGCATGACCAGCCGGCTCGACCGGCTGGAGGCCGCCGGGCTGGTCGAGCGCAGTCTCGATCCGGCCGACCGGCGCAGCTTCAAGATCGCCCTGTCGGAGAAGGGGCGCGAGGTCATCGACGCGACGATGACCGACCACGCGGCGAACCTCGCCCGGCTCTCTTCGGGACTGGCCCCGCAGGACGCCGCCACGCTCGACCGGTTGCTGCGCGACCTCCTGACCGCCCTCGCGTAGGCCGTACTCAGCCCCGGCTCTGCCGGACGCCGCGGCGCCAGACACCCGCGATCGCACGGGTGGCGGTGATGTCGCGGGTCGGGTCGCCGTCCACCAGCAGCAGGTCGGCGCGCATGCCCGGTGCGATCCGCCCTCGGTCGTGGAGCCCGAAGTGCCGTGCGGGGACGCTGGTGGCCGCCGCCAGCGCCTCCTCGGGCGTGAGACCGGCCTCGGTGAGGAGCGGCAGTTCGCGATGCATGCTCGCGCCGTGCAGCGGGGTGAAGAAGTTCGCGTCCGTGCCCGCCAGCAGGGGCACGCCCGCGCGGTGCAGGGCCAGGGCCGCGTGCGCGGCGTTCACCACGCCCTGGGGGTGCACGGGCACGGCGCCGGGGTCGTCGCGGACGGCCGGCCGCGCGTGGTCGGGCAGCCTTGAGGCGACCCGCTCGTCCCGGACGAGTTCCGCCCCGCCCGTCCCGCCGGTGATCGCCTCGATGTAGCTCAGCGTGCTGATCACGAACACCCCGTTGGCGGCGGCCTGCGCCGCCAGCTTCTCGACGGCGGGATCGCCGGGTCGGGCGTCGTGGACGACGTGCGCCAGGCCGTCGACTCCCGCCTCGATGGCGACGGCGGCGTCTCGCACGGTCGCCACGTGGGCGATGGCCGCCAGGCCCGCCGCGTGCCCGGCCTCGACGAGCGCGGCGACGACATCCGGGCCGAGGGCCGGCAGGTCGAGCCCCGCCGCCGAGCCGTCGTCCACGACGATTTTCAGGTAGTCGATGCCCTCCGCCAGCCGGGCCTCGACGAACGCCTTCGCCTGCCCGGCGTCGGCGATCGTGTCGAAGGGGCCCACGGCGTCGCCGAGGTGGGCGACGGCCGCGGCCTCGGCGGTCATGATCTGGCTGGGGTGGCCGTTCGGTGCGGTCGCCAGGACGCCGGCGCTGCGCAGGTCGGCCACGTCGTCCCGTTCGGCGGCGAGCCTCCGCTGCCTGGCGAGGTTGGACGGCAGGCAGAACATGTCGAGCTCCGTTGTCACCCCGAAGGCCAGCGCCTGGGCGAGCATGCCGTCGGAGACGTGGGTGTGCGCGTCGATCAGGCCGGGGAGGAGCGTCCTGCCCGTTCCGTCGACCTCGACGTCCACGCGTCGTCCGTCGTACTCGGCGACGTGGTCGTCCTCGACGAGCACGTTCGCCCGGGGGATCGTCCGTTCGCCGTCGAAGACGCGCACGTCCCGAATCAGGGTCCGCATGTCTGCTCTCTCTTCTCGTTCGATGCCAGATAGTACGAAGACTAACTATCCGCGATCAAACTACCGTGATTGTGCAGGGATTGTGTAGGGCTGATGGCGGTTTGCCCGGCTCGAACGCGCTCGTGGCGTTAGGCGCATAGGGTCAAGGGCAGGTAAAGGGGGACACGAAGGGATGGACACAATGCGACGACTACTGGTGGCCGCGGGGGCGGTGGCCGCGATCACGGTCGCGGGATGCGGGACGACCGCGACTCCGTCTCTCCAGAACGCGCAGCTCTCGGCGGCCGAGGTCATCCAGCAGACCGCGAAGAAGGCCGACGACGTCAACACCTATGCCGCGGACCTCGTGCTGAACGTGACCGACGCCAAGGGCGGTCAGGGTGGGGTCGTGCAGGGCACGATGCTCTACCAGAAGACCCCGCAGATCGCCTCCGACATCAACCTCAGCCGGGTGGCGTTCAACGGGCAGAACGTGCCCGGCGGCGTGCGGGTGATCGTCCAGGGCGACGTGGCGTACGTGAAGCTCGACATGCTCAAGACCCTGGTGGGCGCCACCAAGCCGTGGATCAGGCTCGACCTGAAGCAGCTCGGCTCGCAGGCCGGCGTGAACGTCGACCAGTACCTCGCCCAGGCCCAGCAGTTCGACCTGAAGACGAGCGTCGCCCTGCTCACGGCGTCCAAGGACGTCAAGTCGGTCGGCAGCGAGCAGGTCGGCGGGGTGGACACGACCCACTACTCGGGCTCGTTCCCGGTGGACGAGGCGGTCAAGCAGCTGCCCGAGGACCAGCGTGGCCGTCTGCAGGGCGAGATCGCGAACGCCAAGGACGTCAAGTTCGACGCCTGGATCGACGCCCAGGGACTGCCGCGCAAGGTCGAGCTGAACGGCGGCAAGCCGGACGCCGGCACGTTCAAGGCCACGGCGATGTTCAAGTCGTTCAACGAGCCGGTCTCGATCAAGGCGCCGGCCGCCGACCAGGTCGGCGAGCTGCCGCAGACGCTGCACCAGCCGTCCGGCACCGGAAGCTGATTTGGCGTCCTGCCGGTTGACAACGTAGTCTGTCTCCTGCCGAAGACCGCCGGTCGTCGCCGGGCGTACAGCCCGGTGACCGAAGGATCCACGTGAGTGGACGGCCCGCGTAGGTGTGGAGAAGCTTGAGGACGTTCGACGTCCGTCCAAGCCCCGTGCGCCTGCGCCGGGGCTTGTCTGTTTTCTGAGGGCCTTCGCCGGCGGCACATCTGGAAGGAGGCCCATGGCGAAGGCGGAGAAGAGCGTCGCGATCGCCGAGCTCAAGAGTGAGTTCGAGGGATCCAGCGCCGCCGTTCTGACCGAATACCGCGGTCTCACCGTCGCTCAGCTCAAGCAGCTGCGCGTCTCTCTCGGTGGGAATGCGAAGTTCGCCGTGGCGAAGAACACGCTTACCAAGATCGCGGCCAACAACGCCGGGATCACCGCCCTGGACGACCTGTTCCAGGGCCCGACCGCCATCGCGTTCGTCAAGGGCGACGTCGTGGAGGCGGCCAAGGGTCTGCGTGACTTCGCCAAGGCCAACCCCCTCCTGGTGATCAAGGGCGGCGTCGTCGACGGCAAGTCGATGACCCCCGACGAGATCACGAAGCTTGCCGACCTTGAGTCCCGCGAGGTGCTCCTCGCGAAGCTGGCCGGCGCACTGAAGGCCAAGCAGTCCCAGGCTGCCGCCACCTTCGCCGCGCTGCCCACCACGATGGCTCGACTGGCCGAGGCTCTGCGCGCCAAGCGCGAAGAGGCCGGCGAGTAGGTCCGCGCAGCGGACGGGGGAAGCGCGCACCGCGGTCCCTTTACACGTTTTTTGCTAGATCCACTGGAGGAACACATCATGGCGAAGCTCAGCACCGACGAGCTGCTCGAGACCTTCAAGGAGATGACCCTCCTTGAGCTGTCCGAGTTCGTGAAGGTCTTCGAGGAGACCTTCGACGTCAAGGCCGCCGCTCCGGTCGCCGTCGCCGCCGCCCCGGCCGCCGGTGGCGCCGGTGCCGCCGCCGAGGAGGCCGAGGAGCAGGACGAGTTCGACGTCATCCTCGAGGCCGCCGGCGACAAGAAGATCCAGGTCATCAAGGAGATCCGGGCCCTGACGAGCCTGGGCCTCAAGGAGGCCAAGGACCTCGTGGACGGCGCTCCGAAGCCGGTCTTCGACGGCAAGGTCAACAAGGAGCAGGCCGAGAAGGCGAAGGCCGCCCTCGAGGGTGCCGGCGCCACCGTCACCGTCAAGTAAGACGGTCTCGTAACACGCTTCACCGAAGGGGCGGGTCCATCCAGGTGCCGGATGGGACCGCCCCTTTCGCATGCCCGGAAGCCGTACGGAATCCAGACCCTATGGGCAGGGCGGGCCCGTTGATCTATCGTGCGGAATAGGATCCGCGCGACGTGAACGGGCCGAGACGACGACCGGGTGCTCAGGAGGTGCGGGGATGCGGCGCGCGCTGACCGTCGGGCTCGTCCTCCTCGTGGCCGTGCTGGCCCTTGCGGTTCAGCACTCGCCCGGGCCCGTACGGAGGCCCTCGCGGCCGTGGAGGACCGTGAGATGGCCGTACGGGCCGCGGCGGCGCACGCCGTGAGCCTCATGTCGATCGACCACCGCCGCATCGACGACGACATCAAACGCGCGCTGGCGACCTCCACGGGCCCGGAGCGGGCGCAGTACGCCGCCGGGCAGGCGGCCCTGAAGGCCGCCACGCTGAAGAACAAGGCCGTCCAGACGGGGGTCCTGCGGGCCTCCGCCCTCACCTCCCTCGACGGCGACCGGCGTGCGGCACAGGTGCTGATCGTCGGCGACGCGGTGATCCACTGGGAGGACGGCAGGAAGGCCCCTCCGGAGGAGCGCTTCTTCCGGTGGCGCATGGACGTCACGAAGGCCTCGGGCCTGTGGCTGGTCTCGCGGGCGGAGCTGGTGCAGTGAGGCGCCTGCTGCGGGCGCTGACGGTCCTCGTGGCGGCCGGGCTGGCCGTCGCCGCCGTGTGGCTGCTGCTCGACCTGCGCCGCCTCCAGGCCGCCGAGAGGGCGTCAGGGGAGGCCCTCTCGGCCGCCCGGTCCTACGCGCCGGACATGTTGTCGTACGACTACCGTACGATCGAGCGGGACATGCTGAGGGCGGGCGCGCACGCCACCGGGCAGCTGGCGGAGCACTACCGGACGCTCGCGGCGACGCTCGGCCCGCAGGCGCGCGAGCGGCGGACGGTCCAGCACGCGGTCGTGGCCGCCGCCGGCGTGGAGTCGGCGACGCCGGAAGAGGTCCGGGTGCTGCTGTTCGTGAACATGGTCACGACGCGGTCGGGCCCGGGTCAGGAGGAGCCGAAGCAGCAGGTCAGCCAGGGAAGGGCGCGCCTGGTCATGGTGACGCAGGGCGACGGCTGGCGGGCCTCCCGGCTGTCCACGCTCCTGGGTGACACGCCCGTCCCCTGAGGCCGTGGCTAAATTGTTAGTAAAGAAGACGTTTAGGCCGTGCCTGCGGCTGGGTATTCAGGGCACGGCGGCGTCGACCAACGGTCAGCGTTGGGCCGTTCGCGTGACTGAGCGTTACCCGTCTCCGGTCCCGGGTAGGGACTGGATCCCCGGCGCTCGCTCGGTCCCGAGAGCGGAAAAACCCAGCGTGACCCCTGTCGGTTAGGCGAAATGTCGGCTCTCGGGCTTGACGTTTCGGCGCTGACGGGTGATGCTGCCACCAACGTGGAGCGCAGAGCGATAGCGGAGTGGACAGGTGTATGCCGATCGGCTACACTGCCCCTTTGCGCTGCCCTTTGACGACCGTCTCTCTGAGTAACTCTTAGTCCTGGTCGTCTGGCGTGCGTGTAGTCAGTCCGCGAGCCCTCGGAAGGACATCTGTTGGCAGCCTCGCGCAACGCCTCCGCCGTACCCGCCGGTCCCCGAACCGTGTCGTTCGCACGCATCGAGGAGCCGCTCGAAGTACCCGACCTTCTCGCCCTGCAGACCGAGTCCTTCGACTGGCTGCTCGGGAACGAGAAATGGAAGGGCCGGGTTGAGGCGGCTCGCCAGGCCGGGCGCAAGGACGTCCCGGCCCAATCGGGTCTCGAAGAGATCTTCGAGGAGATCAGTCCCATCGAGGACTTCTCCGGAACCATGTCCCTGTC
>NZ_MWJN01000082.1:0-40414 GCF_002027145.1 Microbispora sp. GKU 823
GCGGGCGGGCGCCGAGGGCGTGGACGCCGGGGCGGCGCGGCGCCCCCCGCGTGACGCCGGGACGGGGCGGGGGGGACGGCGGCGGCCTCGCGCTGCTGCGGGACCTGCACGGCCTGTACCTCCTCGCCACCGAGTGCGACCTGTCGTGGAGCGTGGTCGCGCAGGCCGCCCGCGGGCTCAGGGACGACGACCTGCTCGACCTCGCCCGGCACTGCGCCGCCGAGACGGCCGTCCAACTGCTCTGGCTGCGTACCCGGATGCGTCAGGCCGCGCCGCAGGTTCTCGTCGTCCCGTCCTGGTAGTACGGGAAAAGGCCGACAAAGTCCGCCATTAAGAGGAAATCTAGACAAGCGTCGTATGATTTCCGGTGAAATGGATTGTGTCGGGGCGGGGGTAATTGATAGAAGTTTATCTCGGCGCCGGCGACCGGCAGGGATCGGCCGTGCCCATCGCTATACCGGTGCTCACGGCGGGGGCGTACCGGTGGTGGCGGGAATGGCTCGCAGGAAAAGGCGAGCGCCGTGCCGCGATTTCTCGGCGGAGCCGGCCGCATTCGGCGGCCGGCGCCGCCGCGGATCGGCTGGAAATCCGCACAGGCCCGAGCGCGTCACGCGCCGCTCGCGGAGACGGGCAGGTCCTCGAGGCGGATCAGGCCGTATCGGCCGCCCGAGTTCTCCTTCATATCGGCTTGCGAATGGCGGAACTGGGCGCTGCCGGAGTCGTACGAGTTCCTGCGTGGTGGACGCGGCCCGTGGGGGCGGCGAGCGGGCCGTGCCGGCCGATGATCCGGTCGAGCGACCGTGAGGCGACCGGCGCCATGACGATCGGGGGCGCCGTCCCCACGCCGGACTCGCGTCCGCTGCAGGGAGGCGACCAGGTGGGAAACGACGAAACCCCGGCCGCGGCCGGGGTTTCGGTGGCTGGTGGACGATACTGGGATTGAACCAGTGACCTCTTCCGTGTCAGGGAAGCGCTCTCCCGCTGAGCTAATCGTCCGTGCCCGGATCTCGTCCGGGCTCCGAGCGGAAGACGGGATTCGAACCCGCGACCCTCACCTTGGCAAGGTGATGCTCTACCACTGAGCCACTTCCGCAGCCATCGCTCGGGGTTTTTTCCCGGCGACGCGTGAACAACTCTAGCGGATCCCGGAGGGTGCCGGTGCCAACTGCCTTCGATCCCCAGGCGCCCACGCGGCACGTGACCGAAGCGGGGCGAGACGTTGACCTGCGGGGGAGGCCGCGCGCAGGATGAGGCGGCAACGGTACGCAGGAGGGGGTTACGCGATGGCGAAGGTGCTCATCATCACCGGCGACGCGGCCGAGGACCTGGAGGTGATGTACCCGTACCAGCGGCTTCTCGAGGAGGGCTACGAGGCGCGCATCGCGGCGCCGTCCGCCAAGAAGCTGCAGTTCGTGGTGCACGACTTCGTCGAGGGCTTCGACACCTACACCGAGAAGCCGGGCCACACCTGGGCGGCCGACGTCGCCTTCTCCGACGTGAACCCGGACGAGTACGCCGCGCTGGTGATCCCCGGCGGTCGTGCCCCCGAGTACATCCGCGGCGACCGGGACGTTCAGGAGATCGTCCGCCACTTCGCGGACGCCGGCAAGCCGATCGCCGCACTCTGCCACGGGCCGCTGGTGCTCGCCGCCGCCGGTGTGCTGAAGGGCCGCGAGAGCAGCGCGTACCCCGCCTGCGCGTCCGACGTCGAGAACGGCGGCGCACGTGGGTCGACAGCGAGGCGCACGTCGACCAGAACCTCGTGACCGGGCGGGCCTGGCCCGACCACCCGGCGTGGATGCGCGAGTTCATGAAGGTGCTGCGCGCCGCCGCCCCGGCGACCTGATCGCCCGCGCCGCGCCTGCCGCCGGACCGCGCGGTGCTCGCCGTGTTCGCCGAGCCCGCGCGGGCCGCCGGCGCCGGGCCCGTCGCCGAACTCGGGCCTGGCTACCACTCGCGCGCCGAGGCGAGCAGCACCTCCCGGACGAGGGAGACATGAGGGCTCTCCGGCGCCCCGCGCGGCGGGCGAGAAACGGGGTGTTTATGGGCGCGTCGCCGGGGTCGAGGAGCGGCACGACCTCCCCCGTGCGCAGCTCCCGAAGGCACAGGTAGCGGGGGAGGACGCTGATCCCGGCACCGGCGGCGACCGCGGCCAGCACACCGCGAAGATCCGGCACGACCACGGCCGGTGACATCGGCGGGCGCGTGCGGAACACGTGCCGCCAATACCTGCGGACGATGGGCAGGTCCTCGGCGTAGGCGACCAGCGGGACATCGCGCAGGGGGCCGGGATCCTCGCAGCCGACGGGGCCGATGCGCGCGGCCCAGGCCGGCGCGGCCACCAGTACGAACTCCTCGTCCATGAGCGGTTCGGCGACGACCGATCGCCCGCGCGGACGTACGGCGGAAAGGACCAGATCGAAGCGCCCGGCGCGCAGTCCGTCGAGCAGGTCGTCGGCGAGACCGGTGGTCACCCGCAGCCGTACGCCCCGATCCACCAGAGGCGCCAGGGCGGGCAGCACCCGCACGCACAACAGTTCGGCCGGACCGCCCAGATGCACCGGCTCGGAGGAATCGCTTCCCGGCAGGCCCCGTTCCGCGACCGCGGCCAGAGCGTCGAGAGGCCCGGCGACCTGTGCCGCCAGTTCGTCGGCCACCGGGGTGGGCGCCACCCCTCGCGGCAGCCGTTCGAACAGCTGGCGCTCCAGTTGCTGTTCGAGGCTGCGTATCTGGCCGGTCACGGTCGGCTGGGACAACCCGAGGAACTGCGCCCCGCCGGTGAGGGAACCGGCCCGGTAGACGGCGAGGAACGTCCGCAGCAGCGTGAGGTCCAGCGGGCCGCGATCGGGGACCGGCTCATCGGATTCCTGATGGGTCATAGTGACAACGCTATTGGTCCTCCGATGGCATGGCGACCTACTGTCTGATCGTCGCCGCCGGCGAGCCGCCAACGGCCGCCGGCTCATCGCGCCTCGCGTACGCGCCGAGGCCCGTCGAGAGAGCTACCGCAATGGCACAGATCCTTTTCGTCATGACCGGCGCCGACCGCCTGAGGCTGGCCGACGGCACCTCGCACCCCACCGGCTACTGGGCCGAGGAGTTCCTCGCGCCGTACCGCGCGTTCACGGAGGCGGGGTACGAGGTCGTCGTCGCGACCCCGGGCGGCGTCGTGCCGCCGGTCGACCCGGCCAGCTTGGCGCCGGAGTTCAACGGGGGACAGGAGGGCGCGGACGCCGTCGCCGCGGCGCTGGAGGCCGCCGTGGAGCTACGCCGCCCGATCGCACTGGAGAAGGCCGACCCGGGCGAGTACGCGGCCGTGTTCTACCCGGGCGGGCACGGGCCGATGGAGGACCTCGCGTCCGACGCCGACTCGGCCCGGTTGCTCACCGCGGCGATCGGGTCCGGCACGCCGCTCGGCCTCGTCTGCCATGGTGTGGCCGCCCTGGCAGGCACCGCGGACGGTGACGGGACCTCGCCCTTCGCCGGCTACCGCGTCACCGGCTTCACCAGGGCGGAGGAGGAGCAGGCCGGCCTCGCCGACCGGATGGAGTGGGTGCTGGAGGACCGGCTGGTGGCGCTGCGCCTGCGCTTCTCCGCCGGCGAGCCGTGGGCGCCGCACGTCGTCGTCGACCGCACCCTGCACACCGGGCAGAACCCGGCTTCGTCCGCCCCGCTGGCCGCCGCGCTGCTGAAGACGCTCAACTGACCCCGGCCCTGGTCCTGTCGTGGCACTGCCTGCCGCCGACGGTCGCGCCACTGCCTGGCGCGGGACAATCCGACGACTCTGATCGCATCCAGGAACACGGGCCGTTTCCGAGCGGCGGGAGGAACCCCTCCCGCCGCCTCTGTTCGTGCCGGGCCTGCCGTTCCGCGTACGAGGCGCTCTTCTCCATGCTCGCCCCGTTACGGCGAACGTATGTGGGAAATTCAGATTTCCCGAATTCGCCGACGTTCGCCGCCATATGGGGGCTCATCTGGATATGTGCCAAATTTTCGCCCACCAGGTGTTGTGCGTATCAGCGCATTGCTGATACAAGATCACGTGACATCCCACATGCTTGCGAAAGGGGTATTTGTGAGAGAAAGTCACGAAGGGTTCTCCTCGCATTACCGAGGGCTTCCGCACGATGGTCGGGGAGGAGTAAAGCGCTGGTAGCGGCCCTGGCCGTGGCGGCGCTCACGGCGGGGGGCCTACCAGCGGCTGCGGAGGACAACGAGGTCGGGCCCAGTGCGGCTCCGCAACCGGCTGCTCCACCGTTGACGCAATTTCCGAAACCTAAGGATCCGGACGCCCCTTTACGAGAGGCGATCGCGGAGGCGAAAAAACAAGGAAAGCCGGTGCCGGTGCCATCGAAGGACACCGAGACGAGCTGGACCTGGGCATATCCCGATTCTCATCTCACCACGGAGACCTGGGCGGGACCCGCTCGCGTCAAGCAGTCGGATGGAACGTTCCGCTGGATCGATACCACGCTTGAGGAGCGCGACGGTGCACTTCGGCCCAAGGTGGCTAAGGCGGACGTCCGGATAGGCGACGGTGGTGACACCCACCTGGCGTCGCTGGAACGCGCCGACAAGGGGCAGTCGTTCGCGATCGACTGGCCGACCGTGCTCCCCAAGCCCCGTGTCGAGGGCAACAAGGCGATCTACGATATCTCCACGTCCGGCTTGAAGGCCGACCTGGTCGTCACAGCCCTGGCCACAGGCTTCCGGCACGATGTGGTGCTGCGCGAGAGGCCCACCGGCCCCGTCGAGTTCCGGCTTCCGGTACGGACCGAGGGGCTCAAACTGGGCAGGACCGAGGCGGGCGGGCTGAAGCTCACCGACGCCAAGGGCAAGGTCGTAGCCTCCGCGGCCGAGCCGTTCATGACAGAGGCGCCGAGCACGGACGCGAAGTCCGCACCGAACACGCGCGGCCGGATCGACGCCGCGCTGGTCGGCAAGAACGGTGCCCAGACCCTTGTGATCAAACCGGATGCCGGGTTCCTCGCGGACAAGGACACCACCTACCCCGTCACCGTGGATCCCACGGTCTCCCTCACGCTGGCGAGGGACGTCTCGGTGCAGTCCTCCAGTTCGAGTGCCGGGGACGAGACCGGATCGACTCTCTACGTCGGCAGCGGCACCTACCTGCAGGCGGAGCGCCGTTGCAGCGGCAGCGTGTGCACCACCACCAACAAGATCTACCCGGACTTCTTCCGGACCTATATCGACTTCGGCAGCGACACCGGCGCACTGGCCGGCAAGTACGTCGACTCCGCCACCCTGCAACTGGTCGGCTCCTACACCGGCCCGTGTGTGGGCCGTACCATCACCGCGTCGCCGATCACGTCGTCCTGGCTGTCGGTGTCGTATCTCCGGCGCCCGTCCACCTCGGCCACGGGTACGGTCACGGTCACGCCGAGCTGCAGTTCGAACGCCGTGACGAGCTTCAACGTCACCCAGATGGTCAAGGACTGGGTGACTGGGAGCGGGTTCTACGGCGTGGAGCTGAAGTCGGCGGAGGACTCCCGCAGCAGCTGGCCCGACGACCCGAACCCGATCACGGCCCAGTACTGGTCGTTCAACTCCACGGAGGCGGGTCAGAACCCGCCGAAGCTGAGCGTCAACTACCTGCTGCCGCCGGAGATCCCCACGGTGACAGGGGAGTCGATCGACTCGATCGCCGGCAACGACGCCATCTCGCGCACCAGCGACGTGAAGGTCAATTACTCGTCGACCTCGGTCGACGGTAAGAACATCGACTACCTCGTGTCGATCTCCGACCCGACCACGCCCATCCCGGTGCCCACGACCAGCCCGTCGCCCGACCCCAGCCCGACCCCTACTCCCTCGCCCTCCCCGTCGAGCACGCCGTTCCCCGGCCTGGTCGCGGCGTACGGGATGAACGAGGGCACCGGGACAGCGGTGGGCGACCAGTCGGGCACCGGCAACGCCGGCACGACGAGCGGCACGACCTGGGCGGCCGGCAAGTTCGGCCAGGCGCTGTCGTTCAACGGCAGTTCCAGCATGGTCACCGTGCCGGACTCCCCCTCCTTGCGCCTGACGAACAAGATGACGATCGAGGCGTGGGTCAAGCCCTCCATCGCCACGAGCTGGCGCTCGGTGCTCATGAAGGAGACCTCCAGCAGTACGTCTTACGGCATCTACTCCAACACCACCGTCGGCCGCACTTTCGTCGGACCGACGAGCTACCTGCAGATCGGCGGCAGCGTCACCAGCGTCAGCGGCCCGAGCGCCCTGCCGACCGGGGCCTGGAGCCATATCGCCAGCACGTACGACGGCAGCGTCATCAAGACCTACCTGAACGGCAGCGTGGTCGCACAGAGCAACGTCAGCGGCACCCTCGCCACGAGCACGGGGCCCCTGCACATGGGCGGGAACGGCATCTGGGGTGAGTACTACGGCGGTCTCATCGACGAGGTGAGGATCTACAACGGCGTCCTCACGCAGGGGCAGATCCAGTCCGACATGAACACCGCCGTCGGCAACACAACGACGGTGGACAATCCGCCGTCCGCTCCGGGGACGCTGAATGCGGTCGCCGGGCCCGACACCGTCGACCTGTCCTGGGGCGCGGCCACCGACGACCATGGCACGGTCACCTACCAGGTGCACCGCTCGACGACCGCCGGCTTCACCCCGACGGCGGCTACCCGCGTCGCCACGGTGAACGGCCTGACCTACAGCGACAGCGGCATGGTCCAGGGCCAGTACTACTACCGGATCGTGGCGGTGGACAACGCCGGACAGGCTGGTGCTCCCTCGAACGAGGCGGCGGCCAGGACGTCGGCGCAGCTCTTCCCGCCGGTCACCGGGTCCCCCTCAGGGCAGGTGGTGAGCAACGAGTTCAAGCTGGGCAGCCCCGACAGCTTCAAGTTCAAGGTCAAAGCCTGTCTCAGCGGCATCACCCCCCGGATGTGCAACGAAACCCCCTATTACCGCATCACCACCGACGCTCCGTACGTTCCGACCGATACGGAGACGGGACTGGCCGACCCGCAGGCGCCGATTCTGTCGGCCATGGTGGCACGGCCCTCAGGCGGTCCGGTGACCGCACGGTTCTACCTCTACAACAGCGTCGGGCAGCCGGTGGGGGCCGTGCCGCTCATCGAACGGACCATCCCGGGCCGTGAGCGCATCTCGGTCGACGTGCCGGAGGGACTCCTGCAGCCCGGGCAGACCTACACGTGGCAGGCGCAGTCGTGTGCCGTGGAAGTCTGCTCCTCGAAATCCGCTCCGGTGAGCTTCACGATCGAAGCAGTGGACGGTGAGACGAGTCCTGAGCCGATCCAGCAGAGTCTGACGCTTGGCCAGAGCAACTTCGTCTTCAAAGCCGCGAAGAGCAGTGCCACAGCCTGCGGTGGTGGCCCGTGCGTTCTCCAGGACTCCGACAAGATCACGGTTGGAGGTGAGGGGGAGGACAGGGTCGTCTCCGCATTCGCCCTCAACATGTCCGAGGTGCCGGACGGCGCCGTGGTGACGAGCGCGGTTCTGGATCTCGGTAGTGCCGCCTGCGCGGGTGCACCGTGTCCAGCTGATGCGACCGTCGTGCTTCGCCCGCTCAAGGCCGTGGTGACGTCCGAGACTACAGGAGCGCAACTCGCTGGGCTCGTAACCGGCGGCGACTATTCGATGCCGATAGCCGGCCCGCAGGCGGATATCGCAGGGGACGAGTTCTCCTGGTTCTCGGTCGAGACGAATCAGGCGACTCCGATCACCTTCGGAGAGGCAGACGCGCAGAGCCGAGTAAGCCTGAAGATCTCCTACATTCCCGCGGGGCCGCCGAGCTCGGTGATGAACCTGGTGGCCGACGCGGGTGACGGTTCCGCGACCGTGCGGTGGGGAGTGCCGGAGTCCAACGGCTCCATGTCCATCCTGGACGGCTATGACGTGGAGGTCTTCGACCCCAGCGGTGACCAGTTGGACCACGTGGAGACCGAAGACGCGACGGTCGGAATCGACGGCCTCACCAATGACGTCACCTACACGGTCAAGGTCCGGGCGCGTACGAGGTTCGGGGCCGGCGAGTGGAGTTCGGTTACGGTCATGCCGAAGCCCCTGCCGTCGCCGTGCGACACGGACACGTATACCGACGCCGTGCGCGACTATTACCAGGCACAGGATGCGGTGCTGGACGGCGAAGCCCCCGACGTGTGGGATGTTCCCAATGTCACGCGCGAGTCGCCGATCGCCGCGTCGCTTTCCCTGCTGAACGCTCCTCTGGTGAGAGCTCACCAGGCCATGTCCGACTCGGCGATCACCCGTACTGACTCTCAGGTCGTCCTGAAGAACGTGGTGGTGTCCCAGGCCGCCGACGGCGAGGTGCAAGTGGCCGCCGAGGTGGAACGCAGGTGGACCGAAAGGAACACCACAAGTGGCGAGACCGAGCCGCACGAGAGCATGGACAAGGTCGTTCACACCTTCGACGCCTGCGACGATCTCAACGCCACGCTCGATGTCGTCGATCAGAACGAGGACACGAGTGACTTCATCGACACGGGTGCCGGTAGCGACGATGCGGACGGCGACGGCGAAGCCTACCTGCGGAGCCTGCACAACCAGTCGGCTTCGCTCGCGGGTGGGAGTACGACGACACGTCGCAGCGACTCGTCGGCGAGTCCCGGCAGCCCGTTGACGGGGAAGGGCGCCATGCAGGCGCGTACGGGCGTTTCGGCAGCGGAGACAAGCGTCTCGACGGCGCGATCCTCCTGCCCGTACTACTCCTGGGGCCTCACCACTGGAACGCCCACACGGTCCTACCGCTACACGAAGGGGACTCTCTTCCAGGTCGCTCACAGTGGTTGGTGGCGCGTGTGCGACCCGCGGCAGGACGACACCGAGTGGGTGGTGGACAAGATGGGGGCAGTCTCGACCTTGTACACCGATTCCTGGTTCTGGAAACCGACGAAGAAGGACCCCAAGACCAAGAAGAACGTGCTGGACAAGGCTGCCCAGAAGCTCAACAAATACATACTCGCCAACTCGTCCGTCGATGTGAACAGCGCCCCGTGCTTCCGCAGTCAGGCCACCACCTACACCATCGAGGTGTCGGGAGCGTTCGGGTTCCCGGATGCCGAGGTAGCCGGCGGTATCAGCCTCGGGCGAACGGCAGGAAAGGACTGCGGTTCCACCGTGGAAGAGCCTGGTGAAAGGCTTGGCGGGACGATCTCGAAGAGAAAGGCCGCACTCAGGACCACCCTATGGGTCTCAAGTGATTCTGCCGTGGCGAACTGCTTCCAGAGCGCCGGAAACACCTGCAGCGTCGATCGGTTCCGCCAGACATCGGCTGGGAAGCTCCATCTCAGAAAGGGCCCGGGAAACGTGGCGTTGAAGAGCATCGTCCTCAACAGCGACTGGGTCTGGTACTAGCCTCACAGCCCAACTGATTGTGGTTGACTGACCTCGGGGCGAGGCGCTGCTCCGCGCCTCGCCCGAGCCGTCGAGGAAATTTGGTGCCCGAGCATCATGAGGAGTGTCGGTATGCGGATGCGTTCACTCGGCGCGCTCGTCGTCGCCCTGCTGTCCATCAGTGCCTGTGGTGATTCGGAGGCAGCGAGCGCTCCGCGTCCGTCGGCACCGTTTCCCGATCATGCGGAGCTGGTCGTGAAACTCGCCGCTGTGACGACGAACCCGGGACGACGGCTGGATTTGCGCAACTGGTACAGGGAGCCGCAGGGAAGTGGCTACCGGATAGGGGCGACGGGTGAGTTGTGGTCGGGCTTCCGGGGGCCGGTACGTATTTCCCCCAGCTCTTACGCTGTCACCTTGGACGCGGCAGGGAAAGTGGTCCAGGTGCCTGAGCCGTCGCCGGATCCGATTTCCCGTGTGCTCCTCGGGCTGGGAACGGGAGCCGGCTTCGGTACGGCGGCGAAGGGTGACGGCAGCGCCTGGGTACTGAAGAGACTCCCGTCGGGCCTGACCGTGGAAGCGATAATCGAGTTCAAGAAGCCGGTGACGGAGAAGGCCCTGGGCGTGGAGAACGGCCCTCCTGAGCGTGTACTCCTGTCGAGGTCCCGCAAAGCCGGCTCGCCGCTCTACTGGGATGGCGACGAAGGGTGCGCGCCAGGCTCTCGATGCGTGGAGTGGTCGTCCGTGAACCAATTCAGAAGTTGGGTCGCGCGGCTCGCCGGTACCGACGAATCCAATCTGCGGAAGTTCGGACTGGCACTGGGAGAGCTGAGAAAGGCGGCTTCGGACGGGCTGATCTATGGAGTCATCACGGAATCGTCGCCGAGGCGCCTGCGTGAGATGAGCCGCGACAAGAACGTGCTGGGAGTGTGGATCACGGATATGTGGCCCTGTCCGAAGAAGGAGTCCTGCCCCTAGTAGAACGTCGTCGGCTCGTCGTGGCGGTCGTTGGTGCCAAACGTCGGCCTGGGATGGTTTCGTAGCCTTGAGGCTGATTCAACGCCTGGTCCGCGCGCTGAGCTACCGAAGCGGATGCGGGTGATCGGGTCGATCGGCCTGGCGATATGCCTGGTGCTGGTCGGGGTTGCTGCCTGGTTCGTTTCGACAAACGCTCGTCGTGCACACCGGATGCTGGCGGTTCTCGGGAATGCGGTGCAGGTCGCCCACCCGGAGTATTTGTGCGATTAGAACCTCCAGACGGAGTTTTCTCTCTCACTCTCCCCTTGTCCTTCGAGCGGCAGTCCTCCGGCAGCTCCGGCGGTGGGCGGGAGGTGGTGGAGAACGCGCTGGGCGACCTCACCACCGTCCCCTCGTTCCCCACCACAGACCTGACCGGGTATCTGCGGGCGTTCGCCGGTGGCCGGGGTCATGAGCCGGCTGCGAAGAAGGCGGCGGAGCGGCAGATCAGGGGGCTGGGGCAGTCGGAGTGGGCGACGGCCCTGGTGGAACTGGCGAGCCCTCTCGCCGAGCGGGACCTGGTCGAAGAGATGAAACCGTATGGGTTCGGCCCTCAGGACAGGGACAAGTATTTCTTCCTGTCGCCGACGGTTCCGGCCGCGGCGAAGCCGGTCTTCTGGTCCGCCCTCGACGGGTGTGCCGATCGTGGGTTGGCCGGGTGCGACGATCCCGCCGCGACGAAGCAGTTCCAGCAGTCGGCCGGCCTGCTGACCGAGGACGATCGCCGTAACCTGCGCAGAGTCGGTCTTGATCTGGACGTTCTTCGCGCCGCCGCCTCGGAGGGCCGGGTCTACGGCTTCATCGTCAACTGGATGACGAAGGACGACCTCTTGGGCCTGTTCGGCAAGCCGGACGTGCGCGTCGTCCACGTCGTCGAGATGGTGCCGCGAACCGACCGCGTCCCGAGCTGAACCAGTGCCCCGGCCCGGCTGGTTGAAGGGCGCGTCGTCCGGCCCTCTGGTGGAGCCTTTTGCCGGCGACGTATCCCAACCTCAGCGGGTGGCCCACGGGTCTGTTGCCCCTCGCCGACGACCCCAGCGTCATGTCGCTTCGTGTGGCCGACATCGTCGTGGACGTCTGAGAAGGCCACAGGGACGCCGCTGCAGGACGATCTCTGGACTGATCCTGCCCGAAAACGGGCAGGAAACTTGTTAGTCGGCATCGGTGCTGCGTTAGGGTCCTGCTCTGTGTCCACGGCACGGCATCCCTTCGAGGATCTGATCGGCCACCTCACCCGGACCACCTCACTGGGGCCGGGTGAGGCGGCCCGCGTGGTGGCCGACGTCCTGACGTACTTCGGCGAGCCCGCGGAAGAGTACGTGCGGCGCCGCCACGGCGAACTCAAGTCGAGGGGGCTCACCAACGACCAGATCTTTCCCAGAATCTCCGCCGAGCTCGCGGGAAGACGTGTCGCGGCACCGGAGCTGACCCTGCGCCAGCTCCGGCGGATCGTTTACGGATAGGAGCGGTTATGTGCGGAATCGTCGCTTATGTCGGGCCGAAGGATGCGGCGCCCATCCTGCTCGAAGGTCTCCAGCGGCTGGAGTACCGGGGCTACGACTCGGCCGGCCTCGCCGTCGTGAACGCCAAGAGCCTCAAGACGCGCAAGGTCAAGGGCCGGGTCGCCGACCTGGCGGCGGCGGTACCCGCGAAGTTCAAGGGCACGAGCGGCATCGGCCACACCCGGTGGGCCACCCACGGCGCGCCCAGTGACGTGAACGCGCACCCGCACCTCGACCAGGAGCAGCGGATCGCCGTCGTGCACAACGGCATCATCGAGAACGCCGACGAGCTGCGCCGCCGCCTGGAGGGCGAGGGCGTGAAGTTCGAGAGCGAGACCGACAGCGAGGTGCTCTCGCAGCTCATCGGGGCGCATGGTGAAGGAGACCGACTCGCTGCGGGAGGCCGTCCTGCGGGCGCTCAAGGGCGTGGTCGGCACGTACGGCATCGCCGTCATCGACGCGCAGCGCCCCGGCGAGATCGTGGTGGCGCGCAACGGCAGCCCGATCGTGCTCGGCCTCGGCGAGAAGGAGATGTTCGCCGCCTCCGACGTCGCCGCGCTCATCCGCTACACGCGCCAGGTCGTCCACCTGGAGGACGGCGAGCTCGCGGTCATCAAGGCCGACGGGTTCAACACGTTCACGAGCGACGCCAGGGAGACGGCCAAGGAGCCGTTCACCGTCGACTGGGACGCCGGTCACTACGACAACGGCGGCTACGAGCACTACCTGCTCAAGGAGATCTCCGAGCAGCCCGACACCGTCGCCCGCACGCTGCGCGGCCGCATCGACGACCGGTTCCACATCGCCCATCTCGGCGGTCTCAACATGGACGCCCGCGAGACCCGCTCGTTCCGCCGCGTGAAGATCATCGGCTGCGGGTCCGCGTACTACTCGGGTCAGATGGGCGCGCAGCTCATCGAGGAACTGGCCCGCATCCCCGCCGACGCCGAGCCCGCGTCGGAGTTCCGCTACCGCAGCCCCGTCGTCGAGCCCGACACGCTGTACGTCGCGATCAGCCAGTCGGGTGAGACCTACGACACGCTCGCCGCCGTGCAGGAGCTCAAGCGCAAGGGCGGCCGGGTGCTCGGCATCGTCAACACCGTCGGCAGCGCCATCGCCCGGGAGACCGACGGCGGCATCTACCTGCACGCGGGTCCCGAGGTCTCGGTGGCCTCCACCAAGGCGTTCACCTCCACCGCCGTGGCGTTCGCGCTGCTCGCCCTGCACCTCGGCCGCGTACGCGACCTGTCGCCGGCCGACGGCCGACGGATCTGCGAGGGCCTGCGCCGGCTGCCCGAGCAGATCAAGGAGATCCTCACGCTGGAGGACCGGATCAAGGAGCTGGCGAAGAAGTACGCCGACTCGCCGGGCATGATGTTCGTCGGCCGGGTGCGCGGCTACCCGGTGGCCCGCGAGGGCGCCCAGAAGCTCAAGGAGATCTCCTACGTCCACGCCGAGGCGTACCCGGCGAGCGAGCTCAAGCACGGCCCGCTCGCGCTGATCAGCCCCGAGCTGCCGACGGTCGCGATCGTCCCCGACGACGAGCTGCTGGACAAGAACCTCACCACGCTGGGCGAGATCCGGGCCCGGCACGGGCGCATCCTCATGGTCGGCCACCGCACCTCGGAGGCGGCCGACGACTGCATCGTGGTGCCCAAGAACGAGGTCGAGCTCGACCCCATCCTGCTCACGATCCCGCTGCAGCTGTTCGCCTACCACGCCGCCGTCGCCCTGGAGCGCGACGTCGACCGCCCGCGCAACCTCGCCAAGAGCGTGACGGTCGAGTAGGACCCGTTCGTCCCGTACGCCGCGCCCACCCGGCGCGGGCCGTACGGGCATGTCCGGGCCACCCGCATCAATCACCGCAGCCGTAACGTCCGTTATGTGGTGACATGGTGTAGTTACTCATAGTCTGTGCGTGTAAGGGACTCTTCGGGTAGGAGGGTGCCGACATGCGACGCCGTACGGTCCTCGCACTGGGAGTCCTGGCCCTCGCGGGCGCGTGCGGCGTCCAGGAACCGCCGCGCCGCAGGGAGCTCTCCCTGGCCGTCCCGGGCCCGCCCGGAGGATGCGGGGACGGCGTCGCCGCCGGGATCAAGGCGCTCGTCGAGGGGCGCGGCTGGGCCCGCGCCGTACGGATCAGGCGGGAGGCCGGCGACGGCGGGACGGCTCTCGCCCGGCCGGGCGGGCCGCGGACCGACCTGGTGATCGCCGATCCCGCGCTGCTCGCCGCCTGCGCGCGGGGCCGCGACCCGCTCCTGGTGACCAGGGCGGTCCCGCTCGCGCGGCTGACGGGGGAGTGGGAGGTGCTGGTCGCCTCGCCCGACTCGGGTTATCGCACGTTCGAGCAGTTCGCCGCCGCGCTGCTGCGCGACCCCCGGGGGCCCAGGGTGGCGGGGGGCGCCGACCGCGGCCCGGAGCACCTGCTGCTCGGCATGACCGCGCAGGGCCTGGGAGCCGACCCCCGGCTGCTCGACTACGTCGCGTTCGACAGCAGAGCGCAGGCCGTCGCCGCGGTCCTCGACGGGCGGCTCGCGCTCGGATTCGGCAGCAGGCGCGAGGTCGCCCCCCACGTGCGCGCCGGACGCCTGCGGCCGCTCGCCGTCTCCTCCGCCGAGCGGCTGCCCGGGGTGGACGCGCCGACGTTGTCGGAGTCGGGCGTGCGGATCGTGTACGCCGACTGGACGGGGCTGATCGCCCCGCACGGCACGCCCGAGCTTGACGCCCTGCTCGACCTGTGCCGGGCCGTCGCCGACACTCCGGGGTGGCGGAGCCTGTGCGACCGCAACGACTGGACGCCGATGTGGCTCGACGGCGACGACTTCCGCCAATGGCTCGCCGGCGAGGCGCGCCGTACGGCCCTGCTCCTCACCGATCTCGGACTCCGTTGAACTCACGCGGTTTTCGGCGTACCCGTAAAGGGCAAAGGGAACGCCATGACGACGACAGGGGGCGCCGTCACAACGGCAGCGTGGAACTGGGTGACCTTGGCGATCGCCGTGGCCGCCGCGATCGTCGCGGTGGAGCTGGTCCGGCGGGTGCTGAAATCGCGCCTGATAGGGGAGCGGTGGGCGCTCGCCGGGCCGTTCGTGCGCCGGTGCACCTGGCCGGGCTTCGCCTCGGCCGTGGTGGGCACCGTCAAGGCGGCCTACGATCCCGACATGCCCGGGTCGGACTCCCACGGCTTCCAGCGGGTGCTCGCGCTGCTGCTGATCGCCTGCGTGACCTGGCTGATGATCCAGGCGGCGTACGCGGTGACCGACGTCGTCCTCGACCGGCTCACCCGGGTCGAGGGCGAGCGCAACCGCAGGGCCCGGCGCATCCGCACCCAGATCACACTGGTGCGCCGGGTGTCGGCGGCGGTCGTCGTGGTGCTCGCGCTGGGGGCGATGCTGTTCACCTTCCCGCAGGTGCGGGCGCTGGGCGCGGGGCTGCTCGCCTCCGCGGGCATCGCCGGCGTGGTGGGCGGCATCGCGGCCCAGTCCACGCTCGGCAACATGCTGGCCGGGCTGCAGCTCGCCTTCAGCGACGCGCTGCGGCTCGACGACGTGGTCGTGGTGGAGAACGAGTGGGGCCGCATCGAGGAGCTGACCCTCACGTACGTGGCGCTGCGCCTGTGGGACGAGCGGCGCCTCATCCTGCCGGTGTCCTACTTCACCACCAACCCGTTCGAGAACTGGACGCGTCACGAGAGCCGCATCCTCGGCAGCGTGTACCTCCGGGTGGACTGGTCGATCCCGGTCGACGAGGTGCGCACCGAGCTCTACCGGGCGCTGCGCGAGAACCCGCTGTGGGACCAGAAGGACTGGACACTGCAGGTCACCGACATCACGCCGGAGGGGCTGGTCGAGCTGCGCGCCCTGATGAGCGCGGCCGACTCGGCGAGCGCCTTCGACCTGCGCTGCGACATCCGCGAGCACCTGGTCGGGTTCATCCGCGAGAAGTACCCCGAGAGTCTCCCGCGCCTGCGCGTCGAGGCCCCCGCACGCTGAGCGACGGGCGTCAGGGGGCGTTGGACGGCCGCAGGAGTCTGCTCGCGCCCGCGATGAGCGCGGTGGCGAGGATCCAGCCCGCGGCGACCAGGCCGTTCGCCAGCCACTGGGTCCATCCGGCCGGCTCCCAGGCGCCTCGCTGCTCGAACACGCTCACCGGCACGAGCAGGTCGAGGGTGTAGACGAAGGCGTTGAAGTGGCGCGACTCGTCCAGCCCGATCTGGTGCGGCGGCCACTGGGTGAAGACCGCCGTGCCCGTCGCGAGGAGCAGCGCGGCCCACAGGCCGGCGAGCCAGGGCCGGTAGCCGTACCCGACGAGCCCGTCGAGCAGTCGGCCCCACAGCCGCCCGGGCAGCCGCAGCGTCCGCCGCCGCGCCCGCTGCCTGGCCAGCAGCACCCGGCGCGCGTCCGGCTCGTGCCCGATGCGCCGGCAGTAGGCGGCCAGCTGCTCGTACGGCTGGGGCCGGTAGCCCCCGGGGTCCGCGCCGCAGCCAGGAGAGGCGGTCGGCCAGGGTCGCGGGCCCGCGCAGCGACTCGTACGTCAGCCCGTTGAGCCGCACCTCGCCCGGGTAGCTCTCCGGACGGTCGAACAGCACGCCGAAGCGGGAGTAGCCGAGGTTGACCTCGCCCTCGATCGCCTCGGGCAGCAGGATGAGCTCGTCCGCCTGCATGTGGCTCAGATGCAGCACCCGGCCCGGCGCCCGCAGCACCGCGCCGTGGAACGACAGGACCCCGTCGATGCGCGCGCCGCGCAGCCGTACGGTCCCGTCGGCGGTGAAACCCGCGCCGAGTTCGGCCGTGGCGGCCTGAAGGTGGTCGGCGTGCACGGCGGGGGTGCCGTCCGCCGTGACGACCGCGCCCTGGAGATAGAGCCCGCTGGAGAAGCGGGCGCCGATCAGCCGCAGGCCGCCAGTGGCCCGCATGTCGCGTAAGAAGGCGCTGCCGTCCACGACGAGCCCGCCGGCCCACAGCGCGACCGACTTCCAGGTCCGCGGCTCCTCCGATCCCTCGGGTCCGTTCCACGGGGTCTGCTCCATGGGCGGCTCCAGGGACGACGCCCCGGGCGGCATGCCCCGGTTCTGCGCCTCGCCGGGAGTGCCCACCCGCGTGCCGGAGAGCCGGAGCTGCCCGGTCACGTGGGCGTTGTCCAGGCGCACCCCCGCGTGAACGACCGATCCGTCGAGGTCGAGGAGCCCGTCGACCGTGGCCCGGCTTGCTCGGAAGCGGTAGATGTCGCAGCGCCGCAGCCGTACGCCCCTGGTCCTGGCGTCGTTGAGCGAGACCGTCCCGGCGATGTGGCAGTCGAGCAGGTGGACCTTCGCCTCGATCGTGGCGTCGGACAGGTTGAGGTCGCCGACGATCCGGGCTCCGGAGAGCCGGACGCCCGGCACCCGGGCCGATCCGCCGATGCCCCGGTCGAGCACCAGCGCGGAGATCACCTCCGCCCGGACCACCCGCGAGCGGCCCCACACGCCGCTCGAGTCCCCGCTTGAGCCCCACCCGCCGCCGGAGGAGGAGCCCGTCTCCCGGCCATGGCGCAGGTCGACCCAGGCGCCGGTGGGGTAGGCGTCCCAGAGCCGTCGCTCGGCGGGGGTGAGCCGGCGGAAAGGGGGCCGCGATCTTCGCATAAGCCGACGATATCGCCGATCTTCCAAGGGGCCGGCGCTCCGGCGGACCGGCCCGCGCACCGCGGGAGAGCGTGACACCGACAAGATGAACGCCATGGACAACCATCTGAACGGGCGCGTACGGGCGCGCTCGCTGGGCGTCGTCGTCGGCGCGTTGCCGACCGGGCCGCTGAACGCGATCACCGATGTCGACGGGGTCCTGGTGGGTCACACCACGATCGACGACGGCGCCGATCTCCACACCGGGGTCACCGCCGTCGTTCCCCGTCAGTTGATCGCCGGGCGGCGGGGGCTGCCCGCGGCCGTCCACGCCGGCAACGGGTACGGCAAGCTGGTCGGCTCGACCCAGGTCGACGAACTCGGCGTGCTGGAGTCGCCCGTCGTCCTGACCGCCACGTTGTCGGTGTTCCGGGCGGCCGACGCGCTGCTCACCTACCTGATGGACCGCCGCCCGGACGGGATCTCCTTCAATCCCCTGGTGGGCGAGACCAACGACGGCTTCCTTTCCGACATCCGGCGCGCCCCGTCACCGAACGGCACGTCCTCGACGCGCTGGAGGGAGCGTCCGGCGGGCCGCCCGCCGAGGGATGCGTGGGGGCGGGGACCGGGACGACGGCCCTGGGATACAAGGCCGGCATCGGCACCTCCTCCCGGCGGCAGGCGGTGGACGGCGCTCCGGTCACGGTCGGAGCGCTCGTCCAGGCCAACTTCGGCGGCGTGCTGACCGTCCGCGGTGTCCCGATGCCCGTCGGCGAACTCATCCCGGGGGCCGGTCGTCACGAGCAGCCCGCCGGCTCCTGCATGATCGTGGTGGCCACCGACGCGCCGGTCGACGCACGTCAACTCGGCCGCCTCGCCCGCCGCGCGATCTTCGCGATGGGCCGTGCGGGCGCGTCGTACTCCCACGGCAGCGGCGACTACGCGATCGCCTTCACCACGGCGCCGCCGGGGGTCCCACTCCTGCCCGACGAGGCGCTGAACCCCGTCTTCGCCGCGGTCATGGACTCGGTCGAGGAGGCGCTGCTCAACTCCCTGTTCACCGCGACGACCACCACCGGCTTCCGCGGTCGCACGAGCCATGCGGTCCCCTACGACCGGCTCCCGGCACCGGACGGCCGGACCGCGCTTCCGTGAGCGCCGGGTGCCAGGTGCCAGGTGTCAGGAGCCGCAGTCGCAGCAGCAGCCGTCCCCGCAGGAGCAGCCGTCGCCGGAGCAGCAGTCGGAGCACGACGAGCAGCAGTCGCAACAGTCGCAGCAGCCCGAACAGTCGCAGTCGTCGCAGAAGCAGCGCTCGGTCCACGGCGAGTTCCGGTGCTCGCTCCATGGGCGGGCGGTAGACGCCCGCAGGTCAGGAAGACCGCCACCCCGGCCGCCGCGCGGCCCGAGCCCCGGAGGCCCGGCCGGCGGCTCCCCGAGGGGCCCCGGCGGGCCCTCGGGTGGCGCCGGCGAGGTCCCCTCGGCTCGCGTACGGTCGCCTTGCACACGGTCGGCTTGCCCACGGTGCGTCGCACAGGCGGCGCCGTGGGCGCGCGGCCCGAACGCCCGGTCGACGGCGCGGCGGGTCTCGCCGCACAGCAGCGCCTCGACGAGGTGCCGCTCCTCCAGGTCGAGATCGCGTACGGCCAGGCGCAGCCCGTGCAGCGCCTCCTCGCACACGTGCCGGGCCTCGGCGGGGGAGGTGCCGGTCGCGTCCAGCGGGTTGTACGCCCCGCGGGCCCGGTCCTCGGCGAGGTCCTCGACCGCGTCGATCAGGTGCGCGATCCGGCCGAAGAAGCGGCCGGCCTCGCGCAGGTTCTCGGCATTGCCCGGCCGGCCCGCGAGCACGGCGGTGTGCGCGAAGGCCGCGGCAACGGCGGTCTCGGTGGGCTCGGTGATCTCGAGCAGCCCACGCCCCGGGGACGTCTCCAGCAGCGCCTGGCGGGCGGATACCTCGGTCAGGACGGCCGTGTCGAAGCCGATCGACTCCGCGCCGCGCCGGGCGGCCGAGGCCCAGGCGGCGGCCGTGGCGCGCATCGGGACGCCGGCCACGCGCCGGGCCGCGATCCCGTCGCCGTCGGACGCGTGGTCGCGGATCTTGCCCGAGGCGAGGGCCAGCGAGACCACGGCGGCCAGGCGGGCGCCCCGGTCGTCCGACCGAACCACCTCCGCCGACCGGAAGCCGCGCAGCGCGCAGGGCCCCGCGGTGCGCCGGTTCGGCCCGGCGGCCCCCGCTCCTGAACGGGCTCCCGACTGGGCCTCGGTCAGGACGGACAGGATGAGGCCGTCGTAGTTGGTCGCCATGCGGGCCAGGTGCCCGTGCCGGTCCCGCAACGTCAGGCAGAGCCCGCACAGGTGCGCGCGCCAGGCCTCGTGGACGGACGGGCAGGAGTGGCGGGCACACGGCCGGAGGATCCCGAACACCCAGAGACTCCTTGGGGGGTCATGCGTACGGGATCGTCCCGTTGCGCGGCGATTATGCCATCGCGGCCGGGACCCCTGCCGGAGCAACCGGGGGGAAGCCTGGACAATCGAGGGGTGACTCCTCCGCTCCCTGAAGGGAGCGGCTTCTCGCTAGGCCGCTTCCGCAGCGTCGCGAAGGGCAAGCCCTGCCCTGAGGATGTTGATCGCCGCGTTCACGTCGGCGTGCGCGGTGTGCCCGCATGCCGTACAGGCGAACTCGGCTTGGGTGACGCGGTTCTCCCTTGCCACATGCCCGCACCGCGAGCAGGTGCGGGAGGTGTTGCGGGGATCAACTGCGATCAGCTCTCGACCGGCACTTTCAGCCTTGTACGCGAGCACACGCAGGAACACCCCCCAACCCGCGTCCAGGATGCTCCGGTTCAGCCCCGACTTGGCAGCGACGTTCCGCCCGGGTCGTTCGATCGTGCCGGACGCGGACCGGGTCATGTTCGCGATCCGCAGGTCCTCGTGCACGATCACGTCATAGCCGCGGACCAGGGTCAGCGCGGCCTTGTGCGCGCCGTCCAGGCGTTGGCGACGGACCTTCGCGTGCAGCGCCGCCACCCGCGCCACCGCCTTACCGCGCCGCTTGGACCCCCGCTTCTTGCGGGCCAGAGCCTGCTGGGCCGCCGCCAGACGGCCGGCGGAGGAGGCCAGGTGGCGCGGGTTGGCCAGGGGGTCACCGTCGCTGGTGGTGACCAGCGATGCCACGCCCATGTCCAGGCCCACGGCCGCGCCCGTCGCGGGCAAGGTCTCGGCGGGGACGTCGTCGCACGACAGGATCACATACCAACGGGTGCCTTCCCGCTTGATACTGATCGTCTTCACCCGGCCCCGCACCGGGCGGTGCTGATGCACCCGAACGTGCCCGATGCCCTGAAGGCGGACGAACGTCGCCGTGGGGTGCTCGGGTTGGGAGTCCCACCGGCAGCCGTCCCCGTCCTTGGGCCACTCCACCGTGTCGAACCAGCCGCGCCCCTTGAATCTGGGGAACCCGGGTGTGCGCCCCTCACGGACGCGGACGAAGAACGCACGGAACGCCTTGTCCAATCGGCGGAGCGTGGCCTGCTGGGAGGAGAACGACCACCGGCCCTGACCGGCGGGGTCATCGGCGCGGATGTCCTTCAAGTCTGCGGACTGGTCACCGTAGCGAACGGTTACACCCGCCTTGCGGTAGGCCGTGCACCGGTGCTCAAGGGCGGCGTTGTAGAGCTGCCGGTGATCCTCAAGGCAGGCGGCGAGCGAGGCGGCCTGCTTGATGGTGGGGCGCAGCAGGAACTTGACCGACCGGCGCACGCCCACCCCCCGTTCATTCCTACGTTCAGTAATCAGATCACCACGCTACTGGAAGGCGCCGACAAAACCGGGAGGGAGGAAGCGCGGAATCAGCGGTCAGCCGAAGCAGGCCGCGGATGAGCTCCTCAAGGCGGGCCTTCATCCGGCCACTCAGAACGGGACGGCGGTACTTCGGACATCACACCACGTGGTACCCGAGGTCATACGCCGCACCGGGGGAGGTGCGCACCTGAGGAGTCACACGATCATTACAGCACCGTCCGTCTAATCGCACCGGTGAAAGGCATCCGCGATGAGCCCAGACAGAAAACCAGCCAGGGGCGGCCTTCCCCCGTCGCCTGAAGGCCACGGTCCCCTGCAGAGGTTCTGATGGAAGTTACCGACGGGTTCGAACTGGCCCTCGACGAGCACGTCGCCACCCTCACCCTCAACCGCCCCGCGAAGCGCAACGCCGTGACCGCCGCCATGTGGCGGGCGCTGCCGGGCATCCTCGCGGACCTCGCCGCCGACCCGAAGGTACGTGTCCTCGTCTTTACCGGAGCCGGGGGAACTTTCTGCTCCGGCGCTGATATTTCGGAAATTCATGAGCTTGGCGATAACGACGATGACACCGGTCTTACCGTTGTCGCGGAGCACGCACTCGTGACCTTTCCCAAACCCGTGATCGCGATGATCGAGGGATACTGCGTCGGCGGCGGATGCCAGCTCGCGCTCGCCTGCGATCTGCGCGTCGCGGCGGCCGGGGCCCGCTTCGGCGTCACCCCGGCCAAGCTCGGGATCGTCTACCCGCTCAGCTCCACGCGGCGGCTGGCGGAGATCGCCGGACCCGCCACCGCGAAGCTCCTGCTCTTCTCCGCCGAGCTCATCAGCGCAGATCACGCATTGCGTACCGGTCTCGTCGACGAGGTCTGCCCGCCGGAGGAGTTGCGCGAGCGCGTGTACGGCCTGGCGGCCACGATGGCCGGCAGGTCCCGGCTGACGCTGGCGGCGGCCAAGCAGATCATCGACGGCCGGGCCGGGGAGGCCGAGGTGCGCGCCTGGCAGCGGGAGGCCAGGGAGAGCGGCGAAATGGCCGAAGGTGTCCGGGCATATCGGGAGGGGCGTTCCCCTGGATTCTCTTGGGATGCAAAATAGGCATAAACGGGACTCGCAGTGGTAATGACCCTGTGAGGTGTGAGATGTCGCAGAATCCATTCGCCAGGTTCGCTCGCTGGCTGGGACTTGATAGGAATCCGCTTCGGCGCCGTGCGACCGGGTCGAAGCGGTGGTACGGCTTGCCGCGGTGCTGGGAGTCATGGCCGCGATCGTGTTCGGAGTGATGCTCGGCATCCGCGAGTACGGCAACGGCCTGAGGACCGAGGCTCAGCAGGCGCGCACCCGGCATCAGGTCGTCGCCACACTGGCGGGCGACGTGACGACGCCCCGGCTGTCGGTGGCCGGAGCGGCGGTCGGGCATGCCCAGGCCACCTGGACGGCCCCCGACGGCACGGCGAGGACCGGTGTCATCGAGGTCTCGCCCAGCAGACATGCGGGCGAGACGGTGCGCATCTGGACCGACGACAAAGGCGTGATCACGCCCCGGCCGCAGGACCGGGAGACCACGGTGGTCGCCGCGCTGACCGTCGGCACGGGCGTCCCGCTGGCCGCCGCCGCGATGCTCGCGCTGCTGGTGACCGGCACCCGCCTGGTCAACCAGCGCAGGGCCCGCCGGGTGTGGGAGGCCCAGTGGACCGTGGTCGAGCCCATGTGGCGGATCAACGGCCGCTGACCCGCTCGCCGCGCACGGACGGGCGGGCTCAGCGGTCGACGATCTCGTTCTTCCCGATCACGACCACACCGCTGCGGGTCACCGCGAAACGCTGGCGGTCGTACTCCGGGTCGAAGCCGATCCGGGCGCCGTCGGGGATGACCACGTTCTTGTCGATGATGGCCCTGCGGACGATCGCGCCCCTGCCGATCTTGACCGAGCCCATCAGCACCGAGTCCTCGACGTGCGAGTGGGAGTGCAGCACCACGCCGGGGGACAGGATCGAGCGCAGCGCGGTGCCGCCCGACACGATGACCCCGGGCGACACGAGCGACTCCAGCGCGTGCCCCACCCGGTCGCCCTCGTTGTGCACGAACTTGGCCGGCGGCAGCGGATCGTTGCCGGTGTAGATCGGCCAGCGGTCGTTGTAGAGATTGAAGACCGGCTGCACGGAGATGAGGTCCATGTTGGCCTCGTAGTAGGCGTCGAGCGTCCCCACGTCGCGCCAGTAGCCGCGGTCGCGCTCGGTGGAGCCGGGCACCACGTTGTTCGCGAAGTCGTACACCTCGGCGCCGCCGCTCTTGACGAACATCGGGATGATGTTGCCGCCGAGGTCATGCTTGCTGCTGGGGTCGAGGGCGTCCTCGCGCAGGGCCTCGATGAGGGCCTGGGTCTTGAAGACGTAGTTGCCCATCGAGGCGAAGATCTGGTCGGGCGCGTCGGGCAGGCCGACCGCGTCCTTCGGCTTCTCGCGGAACGCCACGATCCTGCGGCCCGAGGGGTCCGCCTCGATGACCCCGAACTGGTCGGCCAGTTCGAGGGGCTGGCGGATCGCGGCGACGGTCACGTCCGCGCCCGAGTCGATGTGCTGGTCGACCATCTGGCGGGGATCCATCCGGTAGATGTGGTCCGCGCCGAAGACGATCACGTGATCGGGCATCTCGTCGTAGATCAGGTTGAGGTTCTGGAACAGCGCGTCGGCCGATCCGGCGAACCAGCGCGGCCCGAGCCGCTGCTGCGCGGGCACCGGGGTCACGTAGTTGCCGAGCATCGACGACAGCCGCCACGTCCGGGAGATGTGCCGGTCCAGGCTGTGGTTCTTGTACTGCGTCAGCACCACGATCTGCCAGTAGTGCGCGTTCGCCAGGTTGGACAGTACGAAGTCGATGAGCCGGTAGATGCCGCCGAAGGGCACGGCGGGCTTCGCCCGGTCCGCGGTCAGCGGCATCAGCCGCTTGCCCTCTCCACCCGCGAGCACGATCGCCAGGACCTTCATAGGCAGGACCTTAACCCGCGAAATGGCTAACAAACACCAGGGACACCCGCAAACAGCGCGGATCAGGACTCTAAGCTCACTCGTATGCGTGTCGATCTGCTGAGCCGTGAGTATCCGCCCGAGGTGTACGGCGGGGCCGGAGTCCATGTCGAGTACCTCGCGCGGGAGCTTCGCGGGCTGGCCGACGTGCGGGTTCGCTGCTTCGGCGCCCCGCGCGAGGAGCCCGGCGTGCGGGCCTACCCGGTCCCCGGGGGGCTGTCCGGGGCGAACGCCGCCCTGCAGGTGCTCGGCGTCGACGTCGAGATGGCGGCCGGCTGCGAGGGCGCGGACGTCGTGCACAGCCACACCTGGTACGCGAACTTCGCCGGCCACGTCGCGAAGATGCTGTACGGCGTGCCCCACGTGATGACCACGCACAGCCTGGAGCCGCTGCGCCCGTGGAAGGCCGAGCAGCTCGGCGGCGGCTACACGCTCTCGTCGTGGGCGGAGCGGACCGCGCTCCACGCGGCCGACGCGATCGTCGCGGTGTCGGAGGGCATGCGGCGCGACGTGCTCACGGCCTACCCGGAGGTCCCCGCCGAGCGCGTACGGGTGATCCATAACGGCATCGACACCGAGGAGTACGCGCCCTCCCGGGGCACCGAGGCCCTGGTCAAGCACGGCATCGACCCCGCCGTGCCGTACGTCGTCTTCGTGGGGCGGATCACCCGGCAGAAGGGCCTCGTGCACCTGCTCCACGCGGCCCGGTCGTTCGACCCGGCGGCACAGCTCGTGCTCTGCGCGGGCGCGCCCGACACGCCGGAGATCGCCGAGGAGGTCACGGCACTCGTGCGCGAGCTGTCGGCCTCCCGCAAGGGCGTGGTGTGGATCTCCGAGATGCTGCCCAGGCCCGAGGTGATCCAGATCCTCACGCACGCCACCGTGTTCGTGTGCCCCTCGGTCTACGAGCCGATGGGCATCGTGAACCTGGAGGCGATGGCGTGCGAGACCGCCGTCGTGGCGACCGCGACCGGAGGCATCCCCGAGGTCGTCGCCGACGGCGAGACGGGCCTGCTCGTCCCGATCGACCAGGGCCGGGACGGCGAGCCGCACGACCCGGAGGCGTTCGCCGCGGCGCTGGCCGAGCGGGTGAACACGGTGCTCGGCGACCCGCGCCTCGCCGCCGCGATGGGCGAGGCCGGGCGCGTGCGCGCGATCGACCACTTCTCCTGGCGGCGGATCGCCGAGCGCACCCACGAGCTCTACGCGTCGCTCACCGGCCAGGGATGATCATGGTGACGCCCGGATGCGCGCCCGGCCGGGTCAGCGCGTCCGGCGCGTCGTCCAGGCCGATGGTGCGGGTGACCAGCAGGCCGGGGCGGAGCACGCCCGCCGCGATCAGCTCCAGCATCGGGGGATAGGCGTGGGCGGCCATCCCGTGGCTGCCCACGATCTCCAGCTCGTGCGCGATCACCCGGCCCATCGGCAGGGCCGTCTCCCCGGGAAGCAGGCCCACCTGCACGTGGCGGCCCCGCCTGCGCAGGCCGCCGATCGACGCGGCGCAGGTGGCGGCGTCGCCCAGCGCGTCGAGGGAGACGTCGGCGCCGCCGCCCCCGGTCGCCGCCCTCGACCCGCGCGGCCGACTCCTCGGGATAGTCGCCCTCCCCGAGCAGGACGCACTCGGCCGCGCCGAACCGCCGGGCCAGGTCGAGCGCGGCGGGGGACACGTCCACCGCGACGACCCTGGCCCCCACGGCGGCGCCGATCATCACGGCCGACAGCCCGACCCCGCCGCAGCCGTGCACGGCGAGCCACTGGCCCGCCCGGACCCGCCCCTGCTCGACGACGGCGCGGAAGGCGGTGGCGAAGCGGCAGCCGAGGCTCGCCGCCGTGGCGAACGCCATGCCGTCCGGCAGCCGCACGAGGTTCACGTCGGCGTGGTCGATCGCCACCAGCTCGGCGAACGACCCCCAGTGGGTGAAGCCGGGCTGGGTCTGGCGCTCGCACACCTGCTGGTCGCCGGCCGCGCACTCGCGGCAGCTCCCGCAGGCGCAGATGAACGGCACCATCACCCGGTCGCCCGGCCGCCAGCGGCTCACCCCCGGGCCGGCCGAGTCCACCACGCCCGCCAGCTCGTGCCCCGGCACGTGGGGCAGCGCCGTGATGTCCGCGTCGTGGCCCATCCACCCGTGCCAGTCGCTGCGGCACATCCCGGTCGCCTCGACCCTGATCACGACGCCGTCCGGCGGCGCCACCGGGTCCGCCACCTCGCGCACCTCGGCCCGCCCGCCGAACTCCTCGTACACCACCGCGCGCATGTCACGCTCCTTTCCCAGGCCGTACGCTAATCGGGTGATTGCGATCGACCGGGTACGGATGGCCTTCACCGACCGGCACGGCGGCGTGAGCGCCGGGCGTACGGCACGCGCAACCTCGGCGGGGCGGTGGGGGACGACCCGGCGGCGGTCGCCGAGAACCGGGCGAAGACGGCCGCGGAGTTCGGGCTCGACCGGGTGGTCTTCATGCGCCAGGTCCACGGGACCGACGTCGCCTACGCGGAGGAGCCCTTCGGGAACGACCCGCCCGCGCTGGACGGGGTGTTCACCGACCGTCCCGGGCTCGGCCTGGCGGTCCTGGTCGCCGACTGCGCGCCCGTGCTGGTGGCCGACCCTGTGGCCGGGCTGGTCGGCGGCGCCCACTCGGGGCGGCCGGGTACGGAGGCGGGCGTGGTCCCCGCCCTCGTCGAGGCGATGGCGGCGCGGGGCGCACGGCCGGAGCGGATGGTGGCCGTGATCGGGCCGTCGGCCTGCGGGCTGTGCTACGAGGTGCCGGAAGACCTGCGCGAGCGCGTCGCCGCCCGCGTGCCCGAGACCTGGTCGCGGACCCGGCAGGGCACGCCCGCGCTCGACATCCGGGCCGGGATCGCGGCCCAGCTCAGCCGGGCCGGCGTGGCCGACGTGCGGCACGACGACCGCTGCACGATCGAGACGGCCGATCTCTACTCCTACCGTCGAGAGCAGCGCACGGGACGCTTCGCCGGTTACGTCTGGCTCGTCGGCGACTGAGACCGCTCCGCCGCCCGCGGCAGCTCCATGGTGGGCGGCCGGAGGCGTCTCAGGCCCGTGCCCGCGGCTCCAGCCCGGCGTACGCCTTGCGGAGCAGCGCGTGCAGGGTCGCCCGCTCGTCCTCGTCCAGCGCGGCCAGCAGGTCGTCGCGCACCTCGCCGGCCTGGCGCAGGGCCGCCTCCAGTGTGGCCCGGCCCGCGGGGCTGAGGGCGACCCGGTATCGCCGCCGGTCCTCGGGGTCGCGCTCGCGCTCCACGAGGCCGAGCGGCACGAGCGTGTCCATCACCTCAACGAGGTCGCTGGGGTCGATGCCCAGCCGGGCGCCGAGCTCGCGCTGGGATGCCGGGCCGAAGTCGCGCAGCGCGGCCAGCACGGCCATGTCCCACAGGCCGATGCCGTGCCCGCGCAGCCGGTCGCCCATGCGGCGTCGCCCGGCGATGCCCACCTTCGACAGCAGGAACGCGGTGATCCCGAGCAGGGACGGGGGGAGTTGCGGCACGTCGCTCACGGGAGCAGGATAGGGCACACCCAATAGTTGGTCCTTACCAAGGGATTTCCATGGACGCTCTGTATCCCCGCGTGCTCGCCTCCCGGTTCGCCGAGTGCTTCCGCTTCTACGACGGCCTGCTCACCGCGGTGGCGGGCGCGCACCTCGTGAAGGGCGCGGAGACGGGGCCGTACGCCAACTGGGACCGGGACACGGAGGCGGTGCTGGCCCTGCTCGACCGCGAGATGCTGGCGAAGGTCACCGGCGTGGACCTCGGCGGCGGAGGCGACGGGACGATGCTGGTCCTGACCGTGGACGACGTGGACCGGGCCGCGGCCGTCGCGGCCGCCCACGGAGGCCGGGTCGTGGCGCCGCCGAGCGCCCGGCCCGAATGGGGGCCGACCTGCCGCACCGCCCACCTGCGCGACCCCGACGGCAACCTGCTGGAGCTCCAGTCCTACTGATCGCCGCCGCGCCGCCCGCGCAGCGCGGCCAGGAGGCCGAGGGTCCGCGCCCGCTCGCGCGCGTCACCGAAGGGGCTCACCACGAGTTCGGTCGCGCCCGCCTCGGCATAGGCCCGCACGGCGCGCTCGACCGCCGACTCGTCCCCGGCCACGACCGTCTCCTCCACCCCCGACCTGCCCTGGCGGTCCAGGATCGCCCGGTAGCTGGGCAGGTCGCCGACGGGTCCGAGGGACTCCGCGACCCGCCGCCGTACGCCCTCGGGGTCGGCGGTCACGCTCACGATCACACCGGCGACGACGCGTGGCCGCGGCCGTCCGGCGGCCGCGGCGGCGCGGGTGACCGTCGGCGTCACGTGGTCGGCGATCGTCTCCGGGCCGGTCCAGACGGTCACCGCGCCGTCGGCGAGTTCGCCGGCCATCCGCAGCATGACCGGCCCGAGGGCGGCCAGCAGGACCGGCGGCGGCTCGGCGCCCGGCACCTCGACCCGCCCCGCCGCGGTCAGCGTCTCCCCGCGGTAGTCGACCTGCTCGCCTCGCAGCAGCGGCACGAGCGCGGACAGATATTCGCGGACGTGCCGGGCCGGCCGGTCGTACGACAGGCCGAAGTGCGTCTCGATGAGCGGCCCGTGGCTCGGCCCGATGCCGAGCGTGAAGCGGTTGCCGCTGGCCGCCTGGGTGGTGAGCGCCTGCCCGGCGAGCGCCAGCGGATGTCTCGGGTAGGTCTGGGTCACCGCCGTGCCGACGGCGATCCCGGGCACCTCGCGGGCGGCGAGCGCCGCGAGCTGGACGGCGTCCCATGACAGAACCTGGTTGAAGTAGGCGCTGTCCAGGCCGGCCTCGGCCGCCTCGCGCACCTGCCCGATCAGCTCGTCCAGGCCCAGGCCGTTCCCTCCGGCGAGCACTCCGAGTTTCATCGCGCCTCCAATATGAATCGGAAATTCCGCTTCCGGTTGTGCACCCTACAATAAGCTGAATCTCGGATTCCGGTTGGGGGAGACCTGTGCGAGCCGACGCCCGGCGCAACCGCGCGCTCATCGTGGACGCGGCCGTCGACCTGTTCACGGCCCGGGGCCCGGAGGCCTCGATGGAGGAGATCGCGCAGGCGGCCGGCCTCGGCGTGGGCACGCTCTACCGCCACTTCCCGGACCGGCGGGCGCTGCTGGAGGAGATCGCGGCCGGCGCGCTGCGGACCCTGCTCGATGCCGCGCGGGACCACGCCGCCCGCCCGGTGAGCCGGTGGGACGCGCTGCTGGCGTGCGTCCGGTGCGGCGCCGACCTGCCACTGGCCCTGACCAAGTCGCTGTCGGACGCGTCGAGGCCCATCCGGAGCTGGGCCCGCTCGTACGCGACCTCGACGCCACGCTCGAAGACCTGGCCGCGGGAGCCCAGCGGGAGGGCGACGTCCGCGACGACATCACACCGCGCGAGGTCGTCGGGCTGCTGAGCGTCGCCGTGTGCCGCCCCGGCGCCCGGCCCGACGACGCGCTGACCACCGTCATCCTCGACGGGCTCGGCACCCGGACGGCCTCGCGCGGGCGGGCCTGACGATCGACGCCACCGGCGGCGGGGGCTCTTGCGGGCGGGGATGCGGGGCGAGCGGGGCGCCGCCTGCGCCGGTGACCGGCCGGACGGTCCGGGGACGGTTCACTTGCGTGGGCACGATGATCTCGGAGTTGCCCGGGGCGTAGACGGTGATGCCCTGGGGCAGCGACTTGAGCTTGTCGATGTCGGCGCAGGCCGGGCACCGCTCGTATCCCGACTGGCGGGCCCGGTCGGCCTTGGCCCTCGCCTCGGCCGAGTCGACCTCCGCGAGCGCCTCGGCGACCCGGGCGCTCGCGGCCAGCGCCCTGGTGACCGCCTGCTGCACGTCCTGGGGCAGCGTGACGCGGACGAGGTTGAAGCGCATGCCGGTGAGGAAGCGGTCGCCGAGCGTCTGGGCGAGGTCGTGCTCCAGCGTGGTGTTGACCGCGTCCTGCACCCGGGTGATGCCGCCGTTCGCGTCGTGCGGCTCCAGCCTGACCCCCTGCCGGGCCTTGTCGACCAAGGCGCAGGTGGGGACGAGGTCCGCGCACCGCATCGCGCCGATCTGGGCGCGCAGCGCGTTGTCGACCACCGGGCGTACGGCCTGGCCGAAGAAGGCGGCCCAGCCCTCGTCGCCGTCCCAGGCGTGACGCTGCTCCCCGTCCTGCCCTCGGAAGGTGCGGGTGCCGAACTTGTCGTCGAACCGCTTGAGCGTCGCGTGGTCGAGGTTCAGCGTGAAATACAGCGTGCCCTCGATGCCGAGGTCCACCCCGTCGCTGCTCGGTACCGTCACGACGTCCACGCCGAGGGTCGTGGCCCGCTTGGCGTCGGCCGTGATGGTGTAGAAGCGCTGCTGGGCGGGGTAGCGGTGCGCCGACGACCACAGGCCGGTCCACGTCAGGCCCGATGCGGGATCGACGATCTGCCGGATTCCGCTGTCGTCGAGCGGCCCGCCGTCGCGGATCACCGCGACCTCGCCGCCGTCGGTGCGTTCGAAGCCCGTGACCGCGCCGAAGAGCGTGACGAGCGCCGCCACGACGGCGACGGCGAGGCCGGTGACACCGAGTGCCCGCATCGGTCCCATGGAGATCGCTCCTTAGGAGAGGGGTTTCCTCCAAAGTAAAAATCGTTCAACAAGTCGACAAGAGGCTTGGAGGATGATTTTTGCCTGCACGTGCCTTGCGGGCGGCTTGCAGCGGTTGCGGAAAGCCTGCGGCAAGGGGCGTGCAGGCGAGCGGGCCTATCACTGAGGTGCACGGACCCGGCGGCGACGGCCGGACCGGGACCGCCGATCAGCACCCTCGTCCCGCAGCAGCACAGGAGACTGTCATGAAGCGCACCCTGCTCGGCCTGGCCACCGCCACGATCGCCGGTCTGGCCGTCACCGCCCCCGTCACGCTCATGGCCGGCCCGGCCTCCGCCGGCGGCGACTTCGGCCCGAACACCTGCCTGGAGGGCTACGTCTGGCGCGAGGCCCGCACGGGGCGACGTCGTGTGCGTGACGCCCGCGACCCGCACGCAGACCCTCGCCGACAACGCCGCCAAGGCGTCCCGCTGGACCTCCGGCCCGTTCGGCCCGCACACCTGCGTCACCGGGTACGTCTGGCGTGAGGCGTTCACCGGCGACGACGTGTGCGTCACCCCCGCCGTCCGCGCGCAGGCCAAGCTCGACAACGGCAAGGCGGCCGACCGCAGGGTCTCGGCCCGGCTGTGGATCAGCCGTTACACCGTCCCCCCGGTGGACAACGGCGACGGCACCTCCACCAGCACCTCGGTCGACGACATTCCGCGGCTCAAGATCAACGGCGACCACTTCAACATCGGCCAGGTCAGGCTCTACATCCGCTACAACACCGGCAGGCTCTACTGGAGCGGCACGGTGAGCGCGAGCGCGCACAGCGGCTACGCGGGCGGCAGCTTCGGCAAGAAGACCGGCGTGTTCGACTGCGCCGCGGCCGGCAAGGCGGCCAACGCCTACGCGCAGGCCCAGGACGTCGTCTCCGGCCGCTGGTCGCCCCGCCTTCCCGTACGCGTCGGCTGCGCCGTCCTGTGACACCCGCTACTCAATGGCACCGGCGGTGCCGCGACACGGAGGACCGGTCCGGTCGGGCCGGTCCTCCGGCGCGTCGTGGACAGCCGCCGCCCAGGTCAGGGGATCTTCTGATAGGCCTGGCGTTCCAAGCACCGTGATCGGGGTAGTCGGTGGGCCTGCGGGGACCGCCGGAGGCCGGCCCGCGACCCGGCCCCCGGTGGTCCCCACCCCCTGACGATGTGAGGACTGACATGGGAACCGCGACCCCGGTGCCGGAGACCAGGAGCATGAGCGGCGACGAACTGTCGGCCGACGACGCATACGCCGCCATACGACGGTACGGCGGCTGGCACCTCATCCGTGACGCGTACGTCCGGTTCAGGTACGGCGACGGCACGAGCAACGCCCGCTCCTTCGCGTTCCAGACCTGCCTCGCGATCATCCCGGGAGCGATCGCCATCGTGGGTCTGAGCTCGGTGCTGCACCAGGAACACCTCGGCAGGCTCCTCGAGCTCACCCTGCGGCGGCTCACTCCCGGTGCGGGCTCGCAGGTCATCCAGGAGACGCTCAGCCAGAGCCACCACGCCTCGGGCGCGGGGGAGAAGCTGGCCCTGTGGCTCGGTCTGCTGACCGCGCTGGTGTCGCTGACCACCGCCATGGGCCAGTTCGAACGCGGAGCCAACCGCATCTACGGCATCGAGCGCGACCGCCCCTTCGCGGCCAAGTACGGCAGGGCGCTGCTGATGGCCGTCACGGCGGGCCTCCTCATGAGCGTCGGCTTCGTCATCCTGGTCGGCGGCGGCGCGGTCGGCGAGGCCGCGGCGCACGTCTACGGCTGGAGCGACACGACCCAGCGGTTGTTCGGCTGGCTGCGCTGGCCGATCGGCTTCCTGCTCGCCGTCCTGTCGATCTCGGTGCTGTTCCGCTCCTCGCCCCGGCGCAAGCAGCCCGGCCACACCTGGCTCGCGGTCGGGGCGACGGTCGCCGTGCTGCTGTGGACGCTGTTCACCTGGCTGCTCGCGCTCTACACCGCCAGCAGTCACACCTTCGGCGCGACGTACGGCCCGCTCACGGCGGTCATGGCGCTGCTGCTGTGGTCGTTCCTCAGCTCGATGGCGCTCTTCCTCGGCCTTTCCTTCTCGGCGCAGCTGGAGGCCTGCCGTGCGGGCCGCGGCGAGCCGGCCGAGCCCCGACCCCGGCCCCGCCCCGGCCTCGTCGCGGGAGCGGCAGCCGGTCGGGAGCGGCCGATGAGCTGGTGGCGCAGGCGGCTCGACCCCGAGCACGGACTGGGCCTGCGGCTGACGGTGGCGACGGCGGCGCTGGCGCTGATCGGCGTGCCGTTCACAGTGCTGCTGGTCTTCGTCAAGACCTCCTTCGGCCCGCTCACCGAAATCGACCAGGGCGCGGCGTGGGACCTGCACGCCTACGCCATCGGCAACCCCGGGTTCGCCCGGCTGATGCAACTGACAAGCGACGTCTTCGCACCGCTGACCTGGCGGATCGCGGTCGGCGCCGCGGTCGCCTGGCTGGTCTGGCGGCGCGCCTACCACCTGGCCCTGTGGGCGGCCACCACGATCACGGTCGGCGGCCTGCTCGGCCTCGCCCTGAAGGTCATCGTCGCGCGGGCCCGGCCCAGCCTGCCCGATCCCGTCGCCATCGCCCCCGGCGCGTCGTTCCCCTCGGGACACACGGTCAACGCCACGCTCGGCGCCGGGATCCTGTTGCTGCTCGTGCTGCCCCTCGTACGGGAACGCGGGCGGGCGGTCGCCTGGACGCTCGCCGTGCTGATCCCGCTGGCGGTCGGCTTCAGCCGGATCGCGCTCGGCGTGCACTGGTTCAGTGACGTGGTGGGCGGACTGGTGTTCGGCGTGGCCGTGGTGGCCGCCACGGCCGCCGCCTTCGAGACCTGGCGCCGCCGCGACGTGGGCCGCCGCCCCGCACAGCCGTTACGCGAGGGCGTCGGGCCCGAGACGAAGAGGGAGATCGCCCCCGAAGGAGGACGAATTGGCCGCCGATAGTAAACGTGGTACGGCGCGGGACGCCCGGTCGTCCTCCATGCCCACTCGACGCGTGCCCTCTCGACGTGTGGCCGCGGAGACGGCGCGGCGGGTCCTGCTGCCGCTCGCGCTCATGGCCCTGGTGACCCTCGGGCTCGGCCTGCTGCTCACCCGGGTCCTGGAGCACTCGACGCTCGTCGCGCAGGACGAGGCGGTCAGCCGCGAGATCGCCCAGGAGCGCACGCCGTTCTGGAACGAGGTGACCCACTACGCCTCGATGCTGTCGGACACCCCGGTGATCATCGTGGTGACGACGATCATGGCGATCCTCTTCCGGGTCGTCTACCGGCGCTGGCGGGAGTCGGTCTTCCTGGTGGCCGCCGTCTGCGCCCAGTCGGCGATCTTCCTGCTGGCGACCGTGTTCGCGCAGCGAGCCCGCCCGCACGTGCCGCATCTCGACCCGGCGCCGCCCACGTCCAGCTATCCGTCGGGGCACACCAGCGCCGCCGTGGCGTTCTACTGCGGCGCCGCGCTCGTGCTGACTCTGCACACGCATCGCCACACGATCCTGAACGCGCTGTGGTGGCTGCTCGGCGCGGGAGCGGCCCTGGCGGTCGGCCTGGCCAGGCTCTACCGGGGCATGCACCATCTGACGGACGTGAGCTGGGGCTACGTGCTCGGGATCTTCTGCGTGGTCGTGCTCGCCCAGGCCCTGCTGCTGCGGCCGATAACGGCGTCGCGGCGGGCCGCGCCGAAGCGAGCCGTACGCGGGGCCGCGCTTACCTGACCGGCTCACCGATCATCCGGTTTACGGCCACCGGCTCCGCGGCGAGCCGGTGGCCGTGGCGGTCAGGCCGAAAGGCCGGTGAGGCGGCAGGCGTCCGCCCAGCGTGCGGGATCCACCGCGGCGGGGGCGGGCTCGGCGGCTTCCGCGGCGGACTCGATGGCGGTTCCGGCGGCGGGTCGCAGCAGGGACCAGCAGTCGTCGATCGCGTCGGCCAGCAGATCGCGCAGCAGCGGATCGGGGTCGGGCACGCACGCCTGAGCGATGCCCCGCACCGCGAGCTGCACCGTGTTCGGCGCGGCGTACCTGCGGAAGCCCTTGGGCGAGACCCGCACCCCGCGCCCGAAGGTGTAGGCCCAGCGGGTGGCGTCCGGCACCTGGGCCAGCGCCTGCCTGCTGCGCTCGTCCAGGTCGCCGGCGGGGCGGCCCTCCAGCTCGGCGAGCACGTGCTCGGCCGACAGGATCGAGACCGCCATCGCGAGCTGGCGCTCATGCGCGACGACCGGCAGCGCGGCCCTGGCCGAGCACAGGGCGATCCGCGCGTCGAGGCGCGGATCGTCGCCTGTCAGGCCGATCACCGACGGAATCAGCTCGGCCAGGCGGGGCCGGGCGGTGTCGGAGGTGTGGTCGTTGACGAGGCGGGCGAGCCCGGCGAGCAGCGGGTGCGTACACGACGGATGGTCGCTCCACCGCTCACCTGCGAGGTAGGACGCGAACTCCATGAAGCAGGCGCCCTTGCTGGGATTTCGATGCTTGCCACGAGAGAGCATGGGCATCGCTGGAGGCATCTGACCGTGCACGAGCTACTCCACGCTGAATCGCCTGTTGTGTCCCTTTCAGTGTGCGCTCGCTATCGGACGTTGAGAAGAACTCTTACCGCGACTTGTCCCTCGCATGAGGGAACGCACCAGTGGCGGCCACGGCGGCCGTCACCGATAACAAGCCCGCCGGGGTTCTCCACATCCATGGGGTGCATCGTGACAGCTACTTGGGCGGGTTGTTTATTGAAGAGATATGCCTGCAGACATCGACGACCAGGCGGTGAGCGACTGGTGCCTTGAGCACCTGGGCTCCCCCGTCGCCGGACGCACCTTCACCGCGGGAAACCTGTCCACGGTGTACGGCCTGCGGCTGGCCGACGACCGCGAGGTGGTGCTGAAAGTTCGGAACGCTGATCCGCGGCTGGACGCCTGTACCTGGGTACAGCGCCGGATGTGGCAGGCGGGATTCCCGTGCCCGGAGCCGTTGACCGGTGTGCTGCCGCTGGGACCGAAGGCCGCCAGCGCCGAGGCGTCGCTGCCGGGCGGTGGACCACCGGAACTCGCCGATGCGCCGCGGCTGTTCGCCGGTCTCCTGGCCGACTTCGTGACCTGTGCGGAGAGCCTCGGAGCGCAGCCGGTCCTGCGGCCCGCGCCCGCCTGGGTCCACTGGTACCACCAGGAGGACGGCGTCTGGCCGGTCCCGAACGACCGCGACGTCGACCTCAATGCCGAGCGGTGCTCCGTCACCGCATGGGTCGACGAGCTCGGTGCGGCCGTGCGCGAGCGGCTGGAGGAGGTCCGCGACGCGGCGTGCGTCATCGGACACGGGGACTGGGACGGGCGCAACGTGACGTTCCTCCGCGGCCGGCCGCTGGCGGTCCACGACTGGGACAGCGTGGTCTACGAGCCCGAGGTGGTGATCGTCGGTCAGGCGGCCGCCATGTTCGAGGGCGGGCCCACCGGTGCGGGCGCCTCGGTCGAGCGGACCGAGGCATTCCTGGAGGCGTACCAGAGCGCGCGCGGACACGCGTTCAGCGAGAACGAACTGCAGCTGTGCTGGGCGGCGGGCCTGTGGGTGCGCGCGTTCAACGCCAAAAAGTTCCACCTGGACGACTTCGACGCACTGGGGCGCGAAGAAGCCGGCACGAGGATGAGGCGTGCGGGGCTCTGACGTGACGACGGGCGGGATCTGGTCGGCGGCTCCACCCACCGCTGCCGGCCGCGCCGGATCATGCCCGGCAGCAGCCCGATCCGAGCGCAACGACCGTGGAAGCGGAAGTGCCGTGCGTCGCGCGGCACCCGCGCCGATATCCGGAAGCGGATCGGAAAAACAGAGGTGGAGACGGGATTTGAACCCGTGTACGCGGCTTTGCAGGCCGCTGCCTCGCCTCTCGGCCACTCCACCAGAGCGAGGCCCGCAGTCGTGACCTCTCGGAGCGGAAGACGGGATTCGAACCCGCGACCCTCACCTTGGCAAGGTGATGCTCTACCACTGAGCCACTTCCGCGTCCGCCTTGCGGCGACGTGGCTACTGTACCGGGTTTTCCGCTCCGGTGTGTACTCAGAACGGCCGGGCGCTCGGCCTGCGGAACACCCGGTCGGCTCCCCGCTCGATCGCGGGCAGGGTCAGGAAGATCTCCAGGATCCGCGTGAGCCGGTGCACCTCGTTGCGGTGGAAGGCCGGCCCCTCCGCCCTGGCCAGCATCAGCGACAGCGCCAGCGGCGGCAGAGGTGCGACGATCACGTGCAGGCCGGACGGCAGCGTGGCGGCCGTCGGCCGGGGCGGTGTGTCCTCGGGGAAGGGAATGTCCTCGGGCGCCCGCCAGCTCGCGTACACGGTGACGCGCGGGTCCTTCTCCGTCGTCGCCGCCGCCCAGTCGGCGCTGAACAGCACCGGCATGGAGTCGATCAGCGTGCCGAGCGCGCGGTCGCCCGCCGTGGTGAGGAACTTGAGGATCTCCAGCTCCGGATAGGTGCCGGGCGCCTCTCTGGTACCCCAGACGCCCTCGATCCTGACCTCGTCCACGCCTTCCAGAGCCCGTACGAGGTCCTCTCGGGGGGCGGTGTCGGGCCAGTAGACGGTGAAGTCGTCGAGGGCGCGGCCGTCGCCCCGGTCGAGCACCGTCACCTGCGTGATGTCGGCGCCCGCGGACCCGAGGATCCCGGTCACCTGGCTCAGCGAGCCCGGACGATCCGGCAAGGCGATTCTCAGCCGCAGCAACATGACGACCTCCCCCACCGTTGGTCCAGGTCAGATTAACCGGGGCAAATGCCTCACGTCCATGATCTTGTACGGCTCACCGCCGGCAGCGGGGAGAATGAACGAGTGAAAATCGGCGCGCTCGAGGTCTGGCCCCCGGTGGTGCTCGCTCCCATGGCGGGCATCACGAACATCGGTTTCCGCACGCTGTGCCGGGAGCAGGGCGGCGGCCTGTTCGTGTCCGAGATGATCACTTCGCGGGCGCTGGTCGAGCGGGTGCCGCTCACGTTCCAGATGATCCGGTTCGGCGCGGACGAGTCCCCTCGCAGCATCCAGTTGTACGGCGTCGATCCGGCCGTCATCGGCAAGGCCGCGCGGATGATCGCCGAGGAGGACCTGGCCGACCACATCGACCTGAACTTCGGCTGCCCCGTGCCCAAGGTCACCCGCAGGGGCGGCGGGTCGGCCCTGCCGTACAAGCGCAACCTGCTGCGCGCCATCCTGCGCGAGGCGGTGGCCGGCGCCGGGCCGCTGCCGGTCACGATGAAGATGCGCATGGGTATCGACGAGGACCACCTGACCTACGTCGAGGCGGGACGCATCGCCGTGGAGGAGGGCCTCGCCGCCGTCGCCCTGCACGCCCGTACGGCCCGCCAGCATTACGGCGCACCGCGCACTGGGACGCGATCAAGCGGCTGAAGGACGCGGTGCCGGAGATCCCGGTGCTCGGCAACGGCGACATCTGGAGCGCCGACGACGCGTTGCGCATGGTCGCGGAGACCGGCTGCGACGGCGTGGTGATCGGGCGGGGCTGCCTGGGGCGGCCGTGGCTGTTCCGCGACCTCGACCTCGCCTTCCGGGGCTCGGCCGAGCGCGTCCGGCCCCGCCTGGGTGAGGTCGGCGCGATGATGCTGCGCCACGCCGAGCTGTTGTGCGAGGTCATCGGCAGTGAGCCGCACGGGCTGGCCGACTTCCGCAAGCACGTCGGCTGGTATCTCAAGGGCTTCGTCGTCGGAGCCGAGACCCGCCGTGCCCTCACCTCGGTCACCCGGCTGTCGGAGATGGCCGAACGGGTGGCCGAGCTCGACGCGGACCAGCCGTGGCCGGACGAGGCCGACGGCCCCCGCGGCAAGAGCGGCGAGAGATCGAAGGTGTCGCTGCCGCACGGCTGGCTCGACGACCCCGACGACATGACGATCCCAGGCGCCGGGGCCGAGGACCCCACCTCCGGCGGCTGAGCGCGTTCATGGCGCCCGCTCCGCCCGCGAGCTCATGGCGCCCGCTGCGCGCGCGTAGGCTCGGGGGATGACGAACGCGATCATCACGGCCCGGGGGGTCGGGCTGGACCTGGGCGGCGTGCCCGTGCTGCGCGGCGTGGATCTCACCGCCGCTCCGGGCGAGATCGTCGCCGTCATGGGGGAGAACGGCGTCGGGAAGTCGACGCTGCTGCGCTGCCTGGCCGGCCTGCACCCCTCGCCGCGCGGCGAGATCGACGTCCTCGGCGGGCCGCCGGCGGATGTGCCGGACTTCTGGCGGCGGGTCGTGCAGGCGGCGACGAGCCCGCCTGGTATCCGGGCCTGAGCGTCCGCGAACACCTGGAACTGATGAGCGCCGTCCACCAGGACGCCCGCCTGACGGTCGGCGAGGCGCTGGAGACCTTCGAGCTGAGCACCCGGGCCGATCTCGCCCCGCTGCCGCTGTCCACCGGTCAGCGGCAGCGGCTGTCGCTGGCGATGGCGCTGCTCCGGCCGAGCCGCCTGCTCCTGCTCGACGAGCCGGAGCGCGGCCTGGACGCCGGATTCAGGCAGCGCCTCGCGGGGATCCTGCGCGGCTACGCCGCCGAGGGCGGCACGGTCGTGATGGCCACCCACGACGCGCGGCTGGCGCAGGACGCGGGAGCCCGTGTGATCACGCTGCGGGCGGCGTCGTGATCCCGGCGACCGCGCGGACGCACCCCGCCCTCGCCTACCTCCGTGCCCGCCGCGGGCGGCCGGCGACCTGGTCGGACCGCTACACCAGGATTTTCGGCCTGCTCGTCGCCGCCGCGGTGATCGGCCGCCCGGTCGCGGACGCGCTCGCCGGGCTGGCCCATCACGCCGACCCCGCGCGGCTCGGCCCCGGGCTCGCGCTGGTCGCGGCGGCGTACGCGGGCTTCCTCGCCCTGGCACGGGCGCTCGGACCCGTCGTGCTGCCCGCCGCCGACGCCGCGTGGCTGGTGACCTCGCCGCTGCCCCGCAGGCCGTGCTCGGCCGTACGGCGCTGCTCCTGCTGTCGGCGGCGGTGCTCGCCGGGGCGGCGCTCGGGCTGACCGCGCTGTCGGTGTTCGGAGCCCCTGACCGGCTCGGTGTGCGTCTCGCGGCGGCGCTGGCGCTCGGCGTCGCGGCGGGCGTGGGCGGCATGGCCGCGGCGGTGCTCGGCCAGCAGTCCCCGGCCTCGGACGCCCGGCTGCAGTTCCTGATCGCCGGGATGCTTTCCGTGGCCGTGCTCGCGGCCGTGCTCGGCGCGGGCCCCGGCCGCCGGATCCTCGCCACCGTCGCCGAGGCGCCCGCGTCCCTGGGCGCGGCGGTCGCGGGCGTCGCCTCCGTCGTGGCCGCCTTCCTCGTACGGCGGGCCTGGGCGGCGCTCGACCGCATCCCCGCCCGCCGGATCCTGGCCTCCTCGACCAGGACGGCGCGGGTGACCTCGGCGGCGACCACGCTGGATCCCGGGATGCTCACCTGGGTCGCGGAGGACGCCCACTGGCGCGACCGCGCGCTGCGTTCCCGCCCCTGGCCGCGCCTCGTGTCGCGGCTCGGCGCCGCGCCCCGCGCTGGCCTGGCAGGAGTGGGCTGCGGGTGGGGCAGGGCGGCCGGGCCGCCTGGGGGGCGCTGCTCGGC